>CAYPQK010000047.1:0-23060 GCA_964412895.1 uncultured Spirochaetales bacterium | reverse complement strand
CGCGTCCTCTACGGCAAGGACAACTTCCGGCAGAGCGTCGATCCGGTCAACGGCACCTTCTGGCTCCGGCTCAACGCGGTGGGGACCTCACTGCTGGTCCTCGAGACCAACTACGAGGAGGAGAACCGGAACACGCCCCTCTTTCTTACCATCTTCCCGACCAACGGCGAAGGCTACTTCCGGCGCAACAACATCGAATTCAGCGTGCGCGAAACGGCCGTGGCGCTCGTGTTCCTTCAGCCGGCGCTGCTGGCGACGGTCAATCCCTTCTTCAACGCCGCCCTGCTTGAGCGGATACGCAATCTTGAAACGCTGCCGTACCTCATACAGATGCTTGAGGACAAGATGACCATCATGTCGCCGGCGGTCATCGTGTCGGGCGACATCGATATACAGAATGTCGTCACCGCCGCGGTCAACGAACTCTTCAACGACATCGGCCAGAACCCGGCCGCTTCCGTGGGACCGCTCGGCATGGTCAACGAGGACGACGCCACCGACACCTTCTACCACATCATTTACAAGGAGATACTCCAGCCCGACGAAGAAGAGGTCGACAATGTCTATGTGAAATACTACAACGAGAACGGACCCGAGGTGAAGGCGTACAACAATATGCCGCGCTGGGTCTTCTACTTCGTCGACGCGATGCCGCTCGAGGCGTCGCTTCCCGGCGAGATATCGGACCCGGGCATCGACAAGGAAGCCGACCCGGCGCTTATCGTGCCGCCGAAGAACTATGTGTCGCCCAAACTGCGCTACATGGTCCAGCGCTATATCAACGAACAGGACGAACTCATCACCGGCACGCTTCTGGGCGAGGCTCAGTCCAACACCCTCAACGCCGAGATAAACACCTATTACGACTTCGAGCCGGTCACCGAGAAGACGCCGCTGAAATACAAAAAGGAACAGATAGATCAGGGGTTCCTCGTCGGCTATCTGCCGGGACCCGATCTGGCCGATATGGAGGCCCGCGCCTTCGACGCGCTGTGGGCCACCTATTTCACGCAGCTTGTCCTGCCGATGGTGCAGTTGTCGGGCGACATCAGCGACAACTTCAAGACGGTCCTGCTCAACTACGATCAGATATCGGGCAAGCCGCTTGCGCAGCATCCGGCCTATGTGGTATCGAAAAGCATCCGCGAACACGGGCTGGGCCTGCGGGTCAACGATTTCATGAAACAGCGCCGCAGTTCCTTTGAGGCGCTTCAGTACAAGCGCGACCTGTTCGAGAAGATGATGGAGGTCTTCCAGAACGCATTCCTCGGCCGCACCATGTCGAGCACCTCGTTCATCGCCGATCTGCAGCAGAAGACCGGCAGTCAGAGCTTCGTTACCCAGCTGCAGAAGGTGTCGAATCTCGTCTACGCCCAACTGGCGCCGATGGACATTGTCCGCCGCTTCAAGGGGATGGATGCGCCGGTGTTCGAATTCACCGACGCGGTCTTCAACCACGACACCGGGAAGGATATCTACTATTTCGATGAGGCGGACGAGACCATCGATAACGACGACGATTCGGTGCCCTATCCTACACAGGAGGTCGCCTGTACCTCCGGCGCCTGCCTCTGCACCAACGCGGGGGGCGACATTCCCGGCTGTCTGGTACTGGTGCCGGCCGGCGGCATGAACTTCTCGATGGGTTCCGACGGCGGCAGCGGGTGGTTCGGCGCCGAGGCGTACGAGGCCGAAAAGCCGCGTCACCGCGTGACTCTCGAAAAGGCGTTCTATCTCGACAAATACGAGGTCTCGGTCGCCCAGTACAAGATGTTCCTCAACGACCCGGAGAATAAGGAATGGCTTCGCGAGTACGCCTCGCGCGGCATCGAGAAATGCTTCGGCGACGACCACTATCTCGATGTGTGGGATCAGGAGGTCTACAAGAACGGCAAAAGGGACCATTTCCCGGTCACCGATATCTGCTGGTACGCTGCCAACGCTTACTGTAAATGGGCCGACCGTCGCCTGCCGACCGAGGAGGAGTGGGAGTTCGCCGCGCGTGCCGTCGGCGACTGCGTCTGTAACGCGACCGACGCGGGCTGCATCTCCAACAACGCCGAATGCAACGAATATCCGTGGGGTAACGAGGAGATATTCAACGCCGCCTCGATCCCGTACAAGGCCAACTACCGCAACAGCGGCGATCCCTACGAACCCAGTAAGCTGGAAAAGGAAAAGATAGACCAGGCGATACTCGAACTCATGTACCCGGCGCCGAATCTGACGCCGGTCGGCTACTTCTCCGGGGCGGTCTACCCGAACTTCACCTCGAAACCGGGCCTGTCGCCGTACGGTATCCACGATATGTCCGGCAATGTCGAGGAGTGGGTGGCGACCCGTTTCTTCTACTATTCCGATCTCTCCGAAGGTGGCGTCCCCACCCCGGTGGGGGACCAGCGGATAGTGCGCGGCGGAAGCTGGGGCAGCACCCGCCATCTCATCAGAACGAGTTACCGGCGCGGCGTCAACCCGCAGAACAACTCGCTCATGATCGGGTTCCGGTGTGCGATGGATGCCAACTGAACGAGGTATGAGGCCATGAAAAAGATCATCCTGACCGTCGCTCTTATGGCGCCGTTCCTGTTGGGGGCGACCATCGTCGAGGACGGCGACGGCTTCAAGGTATACGACGAGCAGAAATCGGAGGAGATAACCTTCTTCTACGAAGATGTGCTGGTCGAGGAATTCAATGTCGGCACCGGCGACTGGGTGCCGGGCGGCAGTCCGTTCCAGATAAAGATCAACCTGTGGGGCGGCGCGAAGTCGGAGATGGAACTGAAGGGCAAGGGGGTGGCGCAGTGGCCCGAATCGGTAAAACTCTCCTACGAGGGGACCGAGAACGGCGGTCATGCGATGATGAACTACGGCATCGAGATGGAGGCGCTCTATAAGCTCGAATGGCCGCTGGGCGACGGGACGCCGCAGGAGATCAGCGAATATCTCAACTTCGACCTGCGCTTCTTCGACGAAAAAGACTTCACGCCTTTCCTGTTGGACGGCAACGACGAGAACCCGGTGTCGCTCGAGGACAGCATCCAGAACTTCCACCTCTGGGACGGCACCCTCGAGGACATCATCGGCGTACCGATAAGCATCCCGATAATAGGCAACATCGCCTCGATGATACATCTCAGCTTCGATCTTGACGGTATCATGTACATCGAGATGTTCGGCTCGCGCATCGCGCTGGACGAAAAGGCTCAGCGCTCGATATTCTCCGACAATCAGTATCTGGTCATCGAACCGCCGCTGGTGAACACGACCCTCATCGTGCAGGCCCACTACGAATCGCTGGTCTACTACGAGACCGATGTCATCCTGACCGTCACGCTGACCATCAAGATACCGCTGTTCGAACTCGAATTCCCGATACCGATAGCGATCCCGCTGGTGAAGGACAACAAGGAGTGGATATTCAACTCGCAGACGGTCCAGTTCGAATTCCCCGCGATATTCATAGAACAGCGGGCGCACCAGTTCCTCGACACCATTCCGGGCGACGAGGACTACTGGGAATTCGACATCGAGAACATCGGCACCCGCACCATGGAAGGCCGCATCGTGTCGGACGACCCGAACTTCATCGTCCTGCCCGAGGAATTCCTTCTGGAGCCGGGCGAGATGTCGGCGGTCACCGTATTCTTCAAGCCCTATGAGGAGGGGGCGAAGAAGGGGGTCATCAAGTTCTATTCGAACGATCCGGTCGAACCGTATACCACCGTCGCGCTCTTCGGCTACTCCAGCGAATCGGGGACTTTCTACAGTAAGGTAAAGGAGGGCGACGAGCCGCGCTACGAGGTCCGTTCCGGCGGCGGCTGTTCCCTCACGGTCATGGGCGAGTAGGGGGCGGGCATGAGAACGATACGACTGACCATGCTTCTCGCCGCGTTCCTTCTGGCCGCCTGCATGGAGACCGAATCGGTCTACGAGGTCCGCGGCAAGGACATCGGTCCCGACGGCGGCAAATACGAAGGTATCCACGGAGTGACCATCATCATCCCGAAAAAGGCGCTCGACCAGACCATCACCTTCACCATCTACGCGATGGATACCGATCCCTTCACCAACCTCTCGGCGACGCTGACCAACATCTACAGCATCGCCCCGATGGCCTACAAATTCAATGTACCGGCGACCATCATCATCCCGTACAACGAGGATGACATACAGGGCCTGCTCGACGAGGTCGATCTCAAGCCCTACTTCGCGATAGACCGCAAGACCTTCGAGGAGATCCCGGCCGATCAGTACGAACAGGACCTTGAACGCAATCTTTTCAAGATATCGACGCAGTTCCTCGGCTATTTCCATGTCGGATTCCCCAAGGAACTGGTGAAGAAGGAGAACTCCGAGACCACCGGCATCTCCGAGATGGTGCTTATCCCCGCCGGGACCTTCGAATACGGCGCTCCGGAGGGGACCCCGACCGGCGCGATCGACGCGACCGAAGGGGTGCCGGCGGGCGAGGGTTTCAACACCGTCCAGCTGTCGGAATACTACATCGACAAGTACGAGGTGACCAACGCCCAGTACCGCACCTGTCAGAATGCCGATGTCTGCACCGAACCGTATTCCATCAACTCGTCGAGGTATCCCAATTATTTCTACGATCCCGCCTACCAGAATTTCCCGGTTCTCTGGGTCAGCTGGAATCAGGCCAACACCTTCTGCCAGTGGGTCGGCAAGAAACTGCCCAGCGAGGCGCAGTGGGAAAAGGCGGCACGCGGCGAGACCTACCGTAAATATCCGTGGGGCGACACCGATCCGCAGGACAACGCCGAGAACTCGATAGTGAACTATTCGGCGCTGTTCGAGGATGTGACCGATGTCAGCTCCTTCGAAAGCGCCGTTTCTCCCTACGGCGTCTACAACATGGGGGGCAACGCGGCCGAATGGACCGAAACTTGGTTCGATATCGATTCCTATTATAAGAAGAGCGAGGCCCCGGAACCGGCGGTCGACCCGACCGGCCCGGTCGACGGCGGCACCGCCGACAAAAAGATCATACGCGGCGGCAGTTGGGTGTCGCTTCAGGGCGAGATCACGACCTATGCCCGCGACAAGGCCTTCCCGCATTACCGCTACTACAATCTCGGCTTCCGCTGTGTGAAAGAGGAGGGAGAGTGAACATGAAGAAATTTATATGGACACTCTTCGCGATACTGGCGCTCCTGTCGCTGATCGTCGCCTGTAAGGAAGACGATCCGATCGACACCGATACCGACGGCGCCAACATTGACGGTGATACCGACGCCGACATCGACGAGATCACCTGCAACTATTCGAGCACCGACAACAAGATCCGTCCCAACTCCGAGGAACTCGAGTTCTCCGGTTACTACAAGACCTTCGCCGGTACGCGCTATCTGACCGTCACCAACCGTTGTTTGACCTGCGAAGGGAACGGCCTCAAGATAGAGAGCGCCGAGATCGTTCAGACCGACGGTACCGGCTTCGCATTGTCGCCCAATCCCGTGGCGACATCGCCGCTTTTCCTCAAAAAGGACGAAAAGATAACCTTCGGCATCAGCTATGAGGTGGTGACTTGGGAGCTTTTCGAGGGAATCCTGCGCATCCACAGCGACGACAAATGCAACCCGGCGCTCGACATCAAGCTGTCGGGCCGCGCGAAGGGCTCGCCGATGATAGAGATCAAGACCCCCGACGACACCAACCCCGACGACAATAAAATGGAGTTCGGCGAAGGCTTCGATGAGAAGATACAGAACCTGCAGATCAACAATATCGGCAGCGCGAACCTTACCATCGGAGCGATGAGCATCACCATCGGCGCATCGGCCAAGGCGGGCGATCCCGGCTTCTTCATCAAAAAAAGCATCTCCTCGGACGATGAGATCATCCCGGGTGCCTCGGGGATCGCCGAGATCGGCTGCCGCAACGATCCGAACTTCCCGCTGGGACTCGTGGGCGAGCTGGAGATACTCAACAACGATGTCACCGATTACAGCAAGAACCAGCGCTTCAAGGTCGATCTGCTCTGCGGGCCGGAGCGGACCGATATCCCGACCGCGAAACTCACCTGCACCCCCCAGCAGGTGCCGATACTGACCTGGCCGACGCTCGACGGCTCTCTTTCCACCGATATCGACGGCGTCACGACCACCGGTCTGACCTATTTCTGGACCTTCGCGTCGGTTCCCGGCGGTGGGAGCGGCGGCGGCGCCAGCATCGTCGACCTGAACGACAAGACCCAGCCGGTCGCCAATGTCTGGTCCGATGCCTCGAAATCGACCTTTCAGGCGATACTCAAGGGGACCTACAGCGTGCGGCTGATGGTCAAGAACGCCGATAATGTGACCAGCAACTGGGCCGACTGCGATATAGAGGCGCTTCCCAACGACGATCTCATCGTCAAGATGATATGGGACAATAAGGATAGCGACATCGACCTGCATCTGGTGTCGCCCAACGGCACCTATGGCGATCCGCTCACCGACTGTTATTTCTACAACTGTTCGCCGCAGTATGCCGGCGCGCGGCCCGACTGGGGCGTAGTGGGCGAGGCGAACGACGATCCGGCGCTCGATGTCGACAACACCACCGGCCGCGGTCCCGAAACGGTCTATGTCAACAAGCCGATGAACGGCGTCTATAAAGTGGTGGTGCATGCCTACGATACGAGCCGCGGGCCGAGCAAGGCCATCGTCAAGGCCTATACCCACGCCGTGCAGGCGGCGACCGCCGAAGCGCTTTTCACGACCACCGATACCTGCTGGGATGTCTTCTCGCTGACCGTCACCGACGGCACCGGCGGCGAAAAGAACATCGCGGTGGCCCCGCTGGGCACCACGGTCTATCCCTGTGAACCGCCGGATGTGACGCCGTGATGCGCGACGGTCGACAGCCGTTCATTATTCTTGACTCGCCCGCGCACTTTCCATATACTGGCACAACCATTTTCCCGGAGGCTTTCGCATGAGGAAGCTGACCATCATTCTCGTAACGGCTCTTTTCGCCGGTGTACTTGCCGCCGCCGAGGTCACCGATGTCGCCGATTCGTTCGACGAGAACAATCCGTTCGACTTCAACCTCAATGTCTATTACAAGAACACGCACGAGTTCTCAGACATCAAGCGAGAGTACAACACCATCCCCAAGACCTACGACGACGGGACCGGCAATCTCTACTACACCACCGAAAGCCGTCGCGTCGAGACGCTCGAATACACGGGGAATCCCGAGGCGCGCTTCCTGCGCGAACTCCTGATATCCTCCGAGATCGGTCTCTACCACGACCTATCGATATCGGTCGATGTGCCGATAGTGCTCAAGGATGCCTACAAGCTCCTCCTCGAGAACTACGATCTGGACGGTTCGGGCAATGTGGTGCCGCGCGCCTATTCGCTGGTAGAGAACAATCTGGTCCCCGACGCGGGCGATCTTTACTACAATCACGGCATCGGCGTGGGCGATATCGGCATCGGCATGCAGTGGGCCCCGTTCAATCAGGAGCGGGGAAAGGATGCCTTTTCGTGGTTGGTCGGCTTCAAGACGACCTTCCCGACCGCCGCCATAGCGACCCCCAAGAACATGAACCGGCGTGTCGACGCGAACGGCGACCCGGCCACCGGCATCGCCGACACCATCGAACAGACAAAAAAGAGCGGCAATGTCGGCAAGGGACTCTACACCTTCGATATCCGCACCGCCGTGGCGAAGCGCTACGATGTGGCCGAACCGTACTTTCAGGTACTCGCCTCGCTCTCGACCCCGTCGGCCAATTCCATTGTGGAACGGGCGCGTCATGAATTCTCCTTCAACTTCGGCGCCGATCTGATCGCGTTCGAGGAACTGGAGAAGGGACACAAGATATTCTTCCGGCTCGATCTCGGGATGCAGTACACCACGCGCGGCAACGCCTACAACTACATCACCGATGCCCGCTGGGTCTACGAGGGGATCGATCCCGACAGCGCGGCGAGCTACGGCTGGATCATACCCGCCGGTACCGACAAATACCGCCACCTCCTGCCGATGGAGGATCCCTTCTTCACGACGACCGGCCTCTTCAAGATGAATTTCAAGATATACCAATATGTCCAGTTCGGCGGCTATGTCTCGGTCGGCTACCGGCATAAACACTATCTGACCTCCGCCAAAGAGGACATGACGGGCGCCGGCGACCATGAGCCGGGCTTCATTCCCGGCATCGATTCCGAGGGAACGCCGTGGATCGGCGCCTCCGATGTGGATGCCAAATCGGGCGGCCGCCTGCTGACCGAAGCCAACATCATCGTCGGATGGGGCGCCTATCTCTCGCTCATGTTCTAAAATGTCTTCCGTTAATAAAAGCAGGGTAACGACATGCTGAAAGGTAAAACCGTTCTGTTCGTCCGCATCTGCGGCACCGGTGTCAGCTCGGCGGCGCTCTTCGCCCAGCGGATGGAGGCCCGTGTCATCGGGACCGATTCCGCCTACTATCCGCCCATCAGCGATTCGCTGAAAGGGGCCGGGATCGCCGAGAATCCTCTGACCGACACCATCGCGATGATCGAACGGGAAAAACCGGACATCATCGTCGTCGGCAATGCACTGTGGGGGAAAAGCTCCGAAGCGGCCTATATCCTCTCCTGCGGCATACCGTACTATTCGATGCCGTCGTTCCTCGAGGAGTTCCTGATACCGGGTCACCGCTCGGTCGTCGTCGCCGGTACCCACGGAAAGACCACCACCACCACCCTCATCGCCGAATTCCTCGCGGCGGTCGGCAAAAAGCCGTCGTACATGATCGGCGGCATACCGCTCTTCTCGATGACCAACGCCGCCTTCGAGCCGTCGGGTCATTTCGTGATAGAGGGGGACGAATACGACACCGCCTTCTTCGACAAAGGGCCCAAGTTCCTCCATTACCGGCCCGATATCGGCATCGTCACCTCCATCGAATTCGACCACGCCGACATCTACGCGTCGCTCGACGCCATCTTCGAGAGTTTCCGGAAATTCACCGCCATCATAGCGAAACGGTGCATCCTCAATATCGACTTCCCGAACAACAAGAAACTGCTGACCCTCTTCCCGCGCGACCTCTTCTTCACCTACTCGGTGACCGACCCGTCGGCCGACCTATTCGCCCGCCGCACCGGTTCCGACGGTCGCATGATGAAGTTCCGCGTGACGGTCAACGGTAAAGAAGGGAAGGAGTTCAAGAGTCCGCTTTTCGGCGACCAGAATCTCATGAACCTCGCGGCGCTCATGGCCTTCATCCACCTCGACCTCCCCGAACTCGGTCACGCCGCCGTTGCGCAGGCGATCGCCGGGATGAAAGGGGTGAAGCGGCGGCAGGAATTCCTCGGCGACCTCAACGGCGCGCCGGTCTACAGCGATTTCGCTCACCATCCGACGGCGGTCCGCTACACCTTCGACTCGTTCCGCAGTCTGTTCGGGGCGAAGCGCTACATCGTGGTGTTCGATCCGGCGACCAATTCCAATGCGCGGGATATATTCGAAAAAGAGTACGCGACGCTATTTGCCGACGCCGACCTGTTCATCATCGGCAAACCGGCGAAGGTCGACTCGCTCAAGCCGGAGGAGAAGTTCAATCCCGAACGGCTCTGCGAGAACATCAACCGGGTGAAAGGTTACCCGGCGGCGCGGCATCTCACCGAGGCGGACCAGATCATCGAAGTGCTCCGGGCTGAGGCCGATAAAGAGAGCGTCGTCATCGTCATGTCCAACGGCGGCTTCGGCGGCTTCTTCGGGAAACTGGCGCCGTATCTCACCTGACACCCTCCGGCGCGTTGCGCCACCTCCCTGCGACAAGGAGGTTACAGCGAGGCCCCCTGGTGCAGGGGGCGTGCGGGGGTGTAGTGCAGTTCTTCAAAGATTGCTCTTGACATTCTCCAGTAAGTTTATAAAATACAAACATACTGGAGGTTGCCATGACCACCGACATCCGTTCACTCACGCCGGGCGAAGAGCTCGATTATCCCTATCTCATGCATCTTCTTTCGGACTATCGACAGCCGCGCCTCAAGGTGCATGCCCTTCTGCGGAGCGGCGACCTTATCCGCGTCAAGAAGGGTCTTTACGCATTCGGCCCCCGTCTGGCGCGCGGGCCGCTGTCGCGCGAGATACTCGCCAATCTCATCTATGGTCCCTCCTGCCTCTCGCTCGAATATGCGCTCGCCCTCCACGGACTTATTCCCGAACGGGTCGAAACGGTGACCAGCGTCACCAGTGGACGCGCCAAGCGCTTCGACACGCCGGTCGGCACCTTTCTGTATGAGCCGTTGCCGCCGCGCTGTTATCCGCACGGTATCATTTCCCGTTCGACCGTCGACGGCCGGACCTATCTGGTCGCGTCGCCCGAAAAGGCGCTGTGCGATATCATTCTGCGCCGCTTCGACGGGAAGACGCCGGAGGAACTGGCGCTCTTCCTGTTCGATGACCGCCGCATCGACCTTGCCGCGTTCCGGCATCTCGATCCGGCGCACACCGAAGAACTCGCCGCGTACTATGGCGGCGCGACGATGAATTTGGCGCCGCTCATGCGGGGGAGGGGATAGTGAACGAAGCGGTAAAGAGTATGCTCGGGCGCTATGAACTGCGCCAAGCGACCGACTACGAGAACGCGCTCAAGGAGATAATTCAGGAGATCGCCCTGCTGGGGCTGTGGCGTGCCAAGTTCTTCGAGCGGGCCGCCTTCTACGGTGGTTCGGCGCTCCGCATCCTGCACGGACTCGACCGTTTTTCGGAGGACCTCGATTTCTCGCTCCTTGAACCGGACGCGCGGTTCCCGCTGGAGCGTTATCTCAAGGCGGTCGAGAGCGAACTGACCGCGTTCGGTTTCTCGGTGACGGTCAAAAAGAAGACGAAGACGGCCAAAAGCGCCATCGAATCGGCCTTCATCAAGGGGAATACGGCGCACAATCTGCTCGTCGTCGAGGCGGCGCCGATCGCCGGCGCGACGCACCCCGGCAAGCAACTGAAGATAAAGGTAGAGGTCGACACCGATCCGCCGGGCCGTTTCACAACCGAGGCGAAGTATCTCTTCACGCCGATCCCGTTCTCGGTGGTGGTCTACGCGCCGCCGTCGCTGTTCGCCGGGAAGATGCATGCGATCCTGTGCCGAAACTGGGGGACGCGGGTCAAGGGGCGCGACTGGTACGACCTTCTGTGGTATGTCGGCCGCAAGACGCCGCTCGATCTGGCTCATCTGGAGGCGCGGATGCGGCAGACGGGGCACTACGACGGAAAGGGTGCGCTTACCGAGAAGCGGTTCCGCGAACTGCTCGCCGAACGGATAGTGGCGCTTGATATCGGTCAGGCGCGGCGCGATGTCATGCCGCTTTTGCGCGATGCGCGGAGTGCCGATGCATGGTCGAAGGAACTTTTCACCGCGGCGGCGAATTCGGTCATTTGTGGGTAGGGGAGGAAAAAATGAGACGATCAATCATTGCGGTGTTGGTGGCGGTCGTTGCGCTCTGCGTTGCCTGTGACGATGGCAACCTGATAAAGGACCCGGCGCTCCGGGCATGCGTGCAGCGAGAATTTGACTGGTACCGTGATCAGGGGATAAATAAAGATTATGATGTGAACAACAAGGAAGACCTGAAGATCATAGAATTGATGTTTTACTGCGATAATAAAGGCGTCAAGTCACTCGAAGGCATCGAATACCTTTTGAATGTCAACGAGTTGCGCCTTGAAAACAATGAAATAGAAGATCTTTCTCCTCTTGCGGGACATCCCAAAGTATATTCAGTGGTTGTGACGAACAACAAGATCAGAGAATTGAAAAGAGTCAATGAAATTGGGAACCTCTATGAATTGGAAATATCAAGTAATTATATCAGCGATATTTCAATGTTAGTTGATAACAAGAAGCTGGAAAGGCTATTTTTATACAACAACTGTTTTTCTGATGCCTCTCAATGCGATGCCTTGAAACAGTCCTTATCCGAATTGACCATATACGGCTGCGAAGCAGAAAATCAACACCCGGAGCGGTGCCAGTAATCCTTACAGCGTTTCGATGAATGCTTCAAGGCGGGTCTTCTGACGCCCGTCGAGTTCGTTCTGCGGCTTGTCGCCCTCGATTGTGATGATCGGAATGCCGAGTTTCGCGTCGGCGACCATCCGGCGCAGTATGATATCCTCTATCTGCCGGTGGCAGAATGACTGCACATAATGGATGATCCCGGCAACCTTTCGTTTCTGTATCTCTTTGATAGCTTTTGAGAAACGGTACTCGGCGGAGTAGGGGTAGGAGTAGGCGAGATACTGCGCCGCAAGGTCGGGGAACTCCCCCGGCATCGCGAACTCGCGCTGTATCTCGTTGAAGACGACCACGCCCCCTTTTTCCTCAAGGAACGAGTAGAGGTCGAATATCGGCGGCACCCCGAGGTAGGCGAGAGGCCGTATTTCTTTCGGATAGTTGCCCGACTTGAGCAACTTCTCTTTTTCGGCAACAAGACGCTCCGCTTCCTCCCGGAACACGACCGGATCGCCGTTGAAATCGGAGGCGCTGACGAGCATCAGGTGATTTTCTATCCCTTTTACCAGTCCCGGATGACGCCACGAGAGTTCATCCAACCGTTCGAGCGCCTTCCGGAGTGGCCGGAGGTCGTGCCGGACCTGCTCCGCCGCCGCGCTGGTGGTGCCGAGAAATGCGGCGAACTTCTCTATTTCATTACGCATCTGTTCCGACGAGCGGTCCTGCGGAAAGGGGAAAAGGTAGGACTTTGCCCCCCGTTCACCGTCAATGAGTTCCTTGAGGACCCGCGCATTGGAGCAATCGCCCTCGGTCACCGCGACAAAGACATCTATCGGCAGGGTGCCCCGGCTCTTTTTGAAGGCCTCGAAGATACCTTTTATCCACGCGCAACAGCTCCGGGGAAATCCAGCTATTTCAGCCTGTTCAACAAGTAGGGGAGCATCGGGGGAGGAGACGAATACATTGTTCAGATCGACCGGCCGGTACCCGGCGGCAAGGACCACCTCGACCGGGATGGTGGTGGTGAAGGCAAGCCGTTTTTCCATCGTTATAACTCCACCCCGAAGACGCGGCTGAAACAACGGGCCGCCCGCGCCTCCCAATCGACTTCCGACAGACCGGTCAGTTGTGCCGCATATTTATAGATATCAGCGACATAGGCGGGTTGATTCATCTTTCCCCGGTGGGGGACCGGGGCGAGATAGGGGGAATCGGTCTCAAAACAGAGTTGACCGTCGGGCGCCATCCGGAGCACTTCCCGCAGATCGTCAGCATTCGGGAAGGTCACAATACCCGGCAGACTGATCGACCAGCCGCGATCGAAGATGCGCCGCGCCGTCGCCGGTATCCCGGTGTAACAGTGAAAAAGGACGCGCTCTCCGATTCCATTATACTCATTGATGATATCGAATATCTTTTCTTCCGCTTTCCGCCCGTGGATGACCACCGGTTTTTTGAGTTCGACCGCCAGTTCCAACATCCGGCGGAAGACCCGCACCTGATCGTCCGGGGCTGAAAAGTTGTAGTGAAGATCCATCCCGACCTCGCCGACGGCGATGATCTCTCCGGCGATGGCCCGTATCCAGCCGTCGTCATCATTCCATTTCGAGGCATCGTGCGGATGAACCCCGGCGATATGGAACAGCCGTATCCCGGCGGCGCGGAACGGCTCGTTAAGTAGCTGTCTTTTATCGGCTTCTTCGGGTGACAGGAGTACACTAACGCAGGCACCGACACCGGCGTTCTTCATCTCGGCGCAGAGTTCGGCCGGGTCCAGTTTCTTGTCGGTGATAAGGGAGATCAGATGGGCGTGGGTGTCAACTCGGGTCATTGCCGTTCGAGGTGGGGGTTCCCCCCGAAGTGTTGCCGCCATCTTTTTTGCCCGGATCGGTAGGGGTGCCGGCCGGTTTTCCCTGATCCTGCCGCGGACGGTCTGAACGGTGCGGCCGCCGGTCGCGCCGGTGGTCGCGGTCACGGTTGCCCTGCTGACCTTGTTGATTCTGCGGCTGACCGGACGATCCTTCTTTTGGCTTGTTATTGCTGGAGTTATTGTTATTATTACGATTCCGGTTACGGTCGCGGTTGTCCCGGCCGCCGCCGCTACTGCTTTTCTGTTCGCCCGGCTTCTGTTGCTGACCTTCCTTTTTCTGATCGGTCGGCGTCGGTCGCCGGTCACGATTCCGGTTATCGCGGTCATCGCGGCGTGGTTCCGTCGGTTTCTGTTCCGGATCGCCCGGCTTCTGCGCCTTTTCGGGACGGAAGGGGGGTATGTAGTCTTTCAGATCGTCGCCGAAAACCGATGATTTTTCAGCCTCTTTCGGCTTTTCCGGTTTCGGCGGCGGCGGATCGACGACCCATTTGTTGTTCTCGTTCCGCCGGAACTGCACCTTTTCTATGAGCCGCTCCTCGTACGATTCCGATTCGGTTGAGGGGAAAACGACCGCCACGGTACCCTGCAACACATTGACCTTTTTGACAAATCCGCGACGATTCGTGATGGCGTCATGCACCTCGCTGTCCTCGTACGGGAGGTCCTTGCGTATCTCCTCATACATCGGATTCTCGTAACCCAGACAACAGAACAGCCGTCCGCAAATACCCGATATCTTATTGGGATTGAGCGACAGGTTCTGGTCCTTGGCCATCTTGACCGATACCGGGATGAAGGCATGCAGGTAGCGGCGACAGCAGAGCTCCATCCCGCAGGGGCCGAGGCCGCCCAGTATCTTGGTGGTGTCGCGCACGCCGATCTGCCGCATCTCAATACGCCGCCGCAGACTCGATGCCAGCCGCTTTATCAGTTCGCGGAAATCGACCCGGCCGGGGGCGGTGAAGTAGAAGATGACCTTTGAATCATCCAATGTATACTTGACCTTGCGCAGACGCATGACAATGTTGAGTTCTTTGTTATGCTGTTCGCAGATGCGCCACGCCTCCTTGGCCCGTTCTTTGAGGTTGGCCTCCTTTTTGATATCTTCGGGAGTCGCCTTGCGGATGACCCCTTTTTTGACGAAATCGGCTTTGCCCTGCAGTTTGAAGTCGGCGAGCGACCGCTTGAGGACCTGCGCCAGCTCGATGCCGCGTTCACTGTAGGCTACTATGGTGTCGCCTTCATTGATCTTTTTGTCGTCGGGAAGGGTAAGATTCTCGGGATAATAGTACCAGAATACCTTGCCGGCCGCTTGGAACTGGAGCGGCAGGACCTCTTCGATGGCCGGCTGAGGATCGTCGTAACTGAAATAGTAGGCATCGCTGCCGCCGAGAGGAGCAATGGGGGCGCCGGCCTTCTTGTTCTTTTGCATCTCCTCGTCGACAAAGCCTTCATTCCTTGTTCTTTCAAGTATTTCCAGCTCTCGCTGTTCGTCGAAGCTGAGATGCTGATGTTTTCTATCGGCCATGGGATAGTTGCTCCTTAATTCGCGATGGTTTGGGCAATATAGTAATAAAATGCGTCAAGCGACATCTTTTGCGGGTTGTCGTTGAGCAGTAACATCTCATGAGCGACATCGGGGCGTTTTTCCTTCAAGGCATACGCGCAGACAAGAATTTTTTCCTCATCCGATAGGGGGGTATCGTCCGATAAAAGATGGCGGATATCGGACAGAAATGCAGCTCCTTTTGCATCGGTACCGGCCAGCGCCGACTCGACCTTTGACAAGTAACTCTTCGCTGTTTCGGAGTTCGAAAGTGAGTGAAGGTAATCTTCGAATTCTATTTGTGCGGCATTTTCTACCTTTGAGAGATAGAGAACCAGACATCGGGAGAGTATGGTCCGGAGCAAAGTACGCGGTTTCTGGACATCGAGAATGAGGTAATTATTGGCCGGCGGCTCCTCAAGTTTTTTGAGGAGTGAGTTCTGCGCCTGCGGTGTCATAAGCGAGGCGTTCGGAATATAAATGATCCGGTTGACGCTTTCGAACGGGTAGAGCGCCAATTCCTGATCGAGCCGGTCGATCTGTTCGACGACAATTGAGTCTTTGGATAGCTTCTCTTCTGTGGATATCATCTTGAAATCAATGAGCAATCCGTCATTCGCCTGACGGTGGAAGTCGCGTTTGGAGAGCTTCCGTTTGAGCCCCATGAGGTGCCGGGAGAGTTCTATGGCGAGGGTGGTCTTTTCCTTCTGGGACATCGGACCCCAGAGGAGGATCGCATGTGGAAGGCGGCCTTTATCGGCCGATCCGACCAATTGCTCCAATACTCCCGCCACTAGACCGCCCTCAAGTTGACATAATATATGTTATGCGAAGTTGTAGCGGAATTAATGTGGAAGTGCGGGATGTTGCTATTCCGGTCCATCTACCCTCTTTTAGAGCTTCTTCTGTTTGACATCGATCATCTCGGCCACCTTATTGATGATGCCGTTGACGAACGACGACGATTCCTTATTGCCGAATTTCTTGGCGATGTCTATCGCCTCGTTGATGGTCGCCTTGAACGGGATCCCGTTCTTGTCGTCCAGCAGCTCCGCCACCGACAGCCGGAGGATATTCCGCTCGATATACGCGATCCGGTCCATCCGCCAGTTGATGGCCGCCTTTTCTATCAGCGACTCTATCACCTTTACATTCGACGCCACCTCGTCGAGCAGATATTTCACGAATACCCGCTCCTCGGCATCGAAATCGGCGTCCGGGCAGTTCCCGGGCAGATTGTAATAGACATAGTAATCGTCCAACGCTTCGTCATAGGAGCCCTTGTGGTTGAACTCCATGCTGTACATGACCTGAAGCGCCTTTTCGCGTGACCGTCTGCGTAATCCCATGGTGTTAGAGCACTAAATAGTGAATAATAACCTACAGTTTGGGGGTCAGGTTGACCATCTCGATGGCCGCCATCGCCGCGTCGAATCCCTTGTTCCCCGCCTTGGTCCCCGACCGCTCGATCGCCTGTTCGATGGTGTCGGTGGTCAGGATGCCGAAGGAACAATAGACCCCGCTTTCGAGCGATACCTGCGCGATTCCCTTGGTCGTTTCGGCCGCGATGAACTGGAAGTGCGGCGTGTCGCCCTGAATGAGGACGCCGAGGCAGATGATGGCGTCGTACTTCTTCTTTCCTTCGGTCAGTTTCTTGGTGGCGAACGGTATCTCGAACGATCCGGGAACGCGGACGATGTCGACATCGGCCGCCTCATGCCGTTCCAGACAGTCGAGCGCCCCTTTCAGGAGCGATTCGGAGAGGAAGCTGTTGAAGCGCGAAAGCACGATCGCGAATTTCTTTCCCTTTCCGGTAAGTTCGCCATGGATGGTCGTCGTTTTCATGATTTCCCTCCCTTGGGAATATCGTTGGTAAAGATGGTATGTCCGAGTTTCTCCTGTTTGGTCCGCAGATAGCGCTCGTTGAGCGCCGTCACCCCGCCGCGCGTCGCCACCTGTTCGACGATACGCAGACCGTACCCGCTCAAGCTGATGAGTTTCTTCGGGTTATTGGTGATGAGCCGGATATCGCTGATGCCGAGTACCTTGAGTATCTGGGCGCCAATGCCGAAATCGCGGATATCGGGGGCAAAGCCGAGGGCGATGTTCGCCTCGACGGTATCCATCCCTTCATCTTGCAGATGATATGCCTTTATCTTGTTGCCCAGGCCGATGCCGCGCCCTTCCTGCCTGAGGTATAAAAGGACCCCGGAGCCCTCTTTCTCTATCATGGCCATCGCGCTATCGAGTTGACTGCCGCAGTCGCACCGGAGCGATCCGAGGGCGTCGCCGGTCAGGCATTCGGAGTGAACGCGGACGAGCACCGGCTTTTTCTTCGTTATGTCCCCTTTTATCAAGGCGACATGTTCGAGGCCGTCGATGCGGTTGCGGTAGATGCGTATCGCGAACTGACCGCCGGCGCGGGTCGGCAGGACCGACTCGGCGACCATATCTATGAGCGATTCGCTGTCGAGCCGGTAGCTGATGATGTCGGCGACCGACACTATCGGGATATCGTACTCTTTCGAGAATTCTTCGAGCATCGGACGCCGCGCCATGGTGCCGTCGTCGTTCATCACTTCGCAGATGACGGCGGCCGGTTTCAGCTTCGCGATCTTGGCAAGATCGACCGATCCTTCGGTCTGACCGCTGCGGACGAGCACCCCGCCGTCACGGGCCCGGAGCGGGAAAATGTGGCCGGGACGGACCAGATCGGTCGGCTTCGCGTCGTCCTTCACCGCGGTAAGGATGGTGTGCGAACGGTCGTGGGCCGAGATGCCGGTGGTGACGCCGCAGGTCGCCTCTATCGACACGGTGAAGCCGGTGCCAAAGCGGGAATGGTTGTTACGGTCGCTCACCATGAGCGGCAGATCGAGTTTGTCGATAAGTGTTCCGTCGAGCGACAGACAGATGAGTCCCCTGCCGTGTTTGGCCATGAAATTTATCGATTCGGGGGTGGCGAACTGCGCCGCGACGGTGAGGTCCCCTTCGTTCTCACGGTCCTCGTCGTCGACCATGATGACCATTTTTCCGGCGGCGAGCCGCTGGGCGGCCAGATTCACCCGGGCGCGGACGGCGTCGAGCTGAGCCGGGTCGGTGGGCGGTATGGTGTGTGCCATAATCCTCTATCCGATGGGTCTGGTGAATATTATCTGATCGCGTCCCGGGCCGACCGACACGATCGGGACCGGCGTCGAGAGTTCCTGTTCGATGAAGGCGATATAACTGCGGGTTTCCGACGGCAGGTCGCTGAATTTGCGGATGGCCGACAGATCGGCGCTCCAGCCCGGCAGTTCGCGGTAGACCGGCTCTGCGGCACTGAACTGGGCGATGTCGGTCGGGAAATGAGGGGTGTCCTTTCCGTTGACGCGGTAGCTGGTCGCCACTTTGAGGGTATCGAAGCCCGACAGGACATCGATCTTGGTCAGCGCGATGGCGGTGAAGCGGTTGACGAGGAAGGTACTGCGGAGCGCCACGAGGTCGAGCCAGCCGCACCGCCGCTCGCGGCCGGTGGTGGCGCCGAACTCCATCCCCTTTTTCACCATAGTGCGCCCCTTTTCGGTCGTGTCATGGGTCGGGAACGGGCCGCCGCCGACGCGGGTGGTGTAGGCCTTCATCACGGCGATGTTCTCGGTGAGTCCCCCCGGGTTGATCCCCGAACCGACAAAGGCGTAGGAACTGACGGTGTTCGACGAGGTGACGAAGGGGAAGGTGCCGAAGTCGATGTCGAGCATCGAGCCCTGCGCCCCTTCGAAGAGTATCTTCTTTCCGGCGAACGCGGCGATGAAGCCCTGTTCGTCGTCGACGATGAAGGGAGCGAGTTTCTCCCCTATTCTACTATACTTTTCGACCGTCGCGTCGATATCGATGAGGGTGGTCGCGCCGTAGAGATGTTTGAGGAGCGCGTTCTTTTCGAGAATGGCGTGCGCTATCCGTTCCTTGAGCAGTTCGGGGCGCAGGAGGTCGGCCGCCCGGACACCGAAACGCGACGCCTTGTCTTCGTAGGCGGGACCAATGCCCCGGCCGGTGGTGCCGATCTTCGTTTCGGCGCTTTTCGACGATTCGCGGGCTTTATCGATGACGCGATGATAATCCATGATGATGCTGGCACGGCGCGATATCTTGAGGAATTGCGGATCGATCGCGATGCCGCCGGCCCGGAGTCCGGCGATCTCGGTCAGGAACTCTTCGGGATCGAGCACCACGCCGTTGCCGATGAAATTGAGCGTGCCGCGGTTGAATATCCCCGACGGAACGGTATGGAGCACATGCTTTTTGCCGTCGATGACGATGGTGTGGCCGGCGTTGTTGCCGCCCTGAAAGCGGACGACCGCCTCCATCTTCTCGGCGAGCACATCGACTATCTTCCCCTTTCCCTCATCTCCCCACTGGGCGCCGGTGACCGCATAGGTAAGCATTCGCTACTCCGCTCCTATTCTATGAATTGCCCCACCCGTTCAAGGTGGAACCCTTCGTTCATGCTGACCGAGAACCATATCATCGAGGCGCGTCCCTTGAGGTTCTCCATCGGGACGAAGCCCCAGAAACGCGAATCCAGACTCACATCGCGGTTGTCGCCCATGGCGAAAAGGCTGTTCTCCGGCACGGTGAACTCGCTGTCGCAGAGCTTGCAGTCGAGCAGGAAGCCGGGATGTTCACCCGAGCCCGGGGTGTAAATGACCGGATATTTGACGCCGTCCTGATTGGTCTCCATATACCAGTCGGTCTTCCGTTCGCCGCCGCGGCTTTCGACATAGGTGAATTCCCCTACCCGTTCCCGCGTTATCTCTTTGCCGTTGACCCAGATGCGGCGGCCGTCGAGCTTCACTGTGTCGCCCGGCAGGCCGATGACCCGTTTGACGAAGTCCTGCGAGGGATTCTCGGGGTAGATGAAGACCACCACCTCGCCGCGCGTCGGCTCCTTGAACCGGAAGAAATGCCATTTGGTGAACGGCGGACGCAGGCCGTAGATGTACTTGTTGACGAACAGCATGTCGCCGATGTAGATGTTGGGGACCATCGAGCCGGTCGGCACGCGGAACGATTCGAACAGGAAGAACCGGATGCAGAGAGCGATGAGCACCACCACCCAGACCGAATCGACGAATTCGACCATCCCGTTCCGTTTGTAGCGGCTCAGGTGGGCAGTGAATCCGTTGTCGACCTTGACCGCGGCGTCGACCAGTTCGGTATGGCTCTTCTTCTTATAATTGTCTATCGCCTCGGTGGCGGTGGCGACCAGTTCTTCGGCCCCTTTCCGCTTTTCGTCGGCGAGTTTCCGGTAGGTGAGTATCCAGCGGATCTGGGCGCGGCGCTCCATCAGGTGTTCGACCGTCTTGGGCTTGAAGAACGGGAAGACCCGCTTCCCCCACCGGGCGACGACCGCATCGACGATGAAGTAGAGAATGGTGAGAAGGACCGCTATTTTGAATATCATACCGTGATCACTCCGTTTCCTGCGCGTTGAGGACCGCGAGGAACGCCTCCTGCGGTATCTCTATCATGCCGACCTGTTTCATCCGTTTCTTTCCCTCTTTCTGCTTTTCGAGCAGTTTCCGCTTACGCGATACATCGCCGCCGTAGCACTTCGCGGTGACATCCTTGCGGAACGCCTTGACCGACTCGCGGGCGAGCACCCGGCTGCCGATGGCCGCCTGTATCGCCACTTCGTACATCTGGCGCGGGATGACCTTGCGCATCTTCTGCGTGAGCGACCGCCCCATGTTGTAGGCCGAATCCTTGAACACGATGACCGACAGCGCGTCGACCGGATCGCCGTTGATGAGGATATCGAGTTTCACCAGCTCCGAGCGTTCGTAATCCATGAACTCGTAGTCCATCGAGGCGAATCCGCGGCTGATGCTCTTGAGTTTATCGTAGAAATCGTAGACGATCTCGGCCAGCGGTATCGCGTATTCGATCATCACGCGGTCCTTGGTGAGATAGTGCAGGTTGACCTGACGGCCGCGTTTGTCCTGACAGAGTTTCACCAGTGGCCCGATATATTCGGCCGGGGTATGGATGGAGAGTTTGACAAAAGGCTCTTCGATGTGGTCGATATGCGTTACCGGCGGCAGTTTGTCGGGATTCTGGATGTAAAGCTCCTCCCCCTTCGCCGTGATGACCTTGTAGGAGACCGACGGGGCGGTGGTGATGAGTTCGAGGTCGAATTCGCGCTCCAGCCGCTCTTTGACGATATCGAGGTGGAGCATCCCGAGGAACCCGCAGCGGAACCCGAAGCCGAGCGCCGACGAATTCTCCTGATCGTAGGAGAAACTACTGTCGTTGAGCGCCAGTTTCTCCATCGCGGTCTTGAGTTCCTCGTACTTCGACGATTCTATCGGGAATATGCCGCAGTAGACCATCTGTTTCATGTGCTTGAAGCCCTTGAGCGGTTCCGGGGCGCGCTTCTTGGCCAGCGTCACCGAATCGCCGATACGGACCTCCTTGATGTTCTTGATGCCGGCGGCGATGATGCCGACCTGCCCCACGCCGAGGCTCTGCACCTTGGTCATGAAGGGCATCTCGCGGGCGATCTCCAGTATCTCGTACTCCTTTTCGGAATACATCAGCCATATCTTGTCGCCCATCTTGAATTCGCCGTCGAACACGCGGATGAGGAGCCGGACGCCGAGGTACGGGTCGAACCACGAATCGAAGATGAGGCCGCGCGTCTCGCCCGGCATCAGTTCTTTGGGCGCCGGTATCTTCTTGATGATGGCCGCAAGGAGTTCGGGGACGCCGAGTCCCGTCTTGGCCGACACCAAGCAGGCGTCGCTGGTATCGATGCCGATGATGTCCTCTATCTCGTGGCGCGCCTCGTCGATATTGGCGCTCTGGAGATCTATTTTATTGATGACCGGGAGTATCTCGAGATCGTGATCGAGCGCCATGTAGACATTGGCGAGCGTCTGCGCCTCGACCCCCTGCGTGGCGTCGACGACCAGCAGCGCCCCTTCGCAGGCCGACAGCGCGCGGCTGACCTCGTAGGCGAAGTCGACATGGCCGGGGGTGTCGATGAGATTCAGTTCGTAGGTCTCGCCCTCGAATTTGTACGGCAGGGTGACGGCGCGTGCCTTGATGGTGATGCCGCGTTCTTTCTCCAGATCCATGTCGTCGAGGAACTGGTCGCGTTTTTCACGGGCCGAGAGGGCGCCGGTCATTTCCATGAGGCGGTCGGCTAAGGTGGATTTGCCGTGGTCGATGTGGGCGATTATCGAGAAGTTACGAATGTTTTTCGTCATGTTGTCAAAGCCCGGGTATCTATCCCCGTTCCGTTAAACCGGGCCGACTATAGCATGGGAAGGCCAAAAAGCAACTTTATATCAGGTTTCGCGCGCGAGGGACCGCGCTTAAGACAATCGAATGATTCTATTGTTAATGTCAATAGATAAGGAAGTGACATTCACATCAATAAGCGGAGATGGCTTCTTCGGTTTTAATTTCACACTCAACCACCCCCATTCACTATTCTCTTCGCCACAAAGTTGGGTAATATCAAAGGCGAGCATATAATATGTCACAGCTTCACTTTCATCCAGTGTTTCTTCTAAGGTCAGGAATTTCATTTGAGGTTTTTCTTTATTACCTTTTCTTATATCGTAGTCTTTTCGCAAAATGAAATGGCCATTTATCGTAATGACAAACTTGCCGGCCTCCATCATTGCATAGGGTGATTCAACAAC
>CAYPQK010000046.1:0-23065 GCA_964412895.1 uncultured Spirochaetales bacterium | reverse complement strand
GCCCGGCATCGCGCCGACATAGGTGCGGCGATGGCCGCGTATCTCGGCCTCGTCGTGCATGCCGCCCAGACTCATCCGGTAGAATTTCCGGCCGAGCGCCCGCGCTATCGATTTCCCGAGCGAGGTCTTGCCGACGCCCGGGGGCCCGATGAAGCACAGAATGGGCGACTTGGTGTTTCCCTTCACCTGCCGCACCGCGAGGAATTCGAGGATGCGTTCTTTGATATCCTCAAGGCCGTAGTGGTCCTCTTCGAGCACCTCCTGCGCCTTGTTGAGGTTCTTATTGTCCTCCGAGCGATCGTTCCACGGCAGTTCGATCAGGGTGTCGAGGTAGGTTTTGATGACGCCCACTTCGCTGGCCGCCGGGTTCATGCTGCGGAGCCGCGTGAGCTGTTTGTCGGCCTCGGCGCGGACATTTTCGGGGAAATTCTTGTTCTTTATCTTCTGGGCGTATTCCTCAAGTTCGTAGTTGTAGGGGTCGTCGGTCCCCAGTTCCTTCTGTATCTGCTTCATCTGCTCTTTGAGGAAGTATTCCTTCTGCGCCTTGCCCATCCGTTCTTTCGCCTTGGAGCGGATGTCGTTCTGTATCTCGAGGAGCGACAGTTCCTTCTCGATGAACTCGTTGACGATGGAGAGCTTGCTCAGGACATCGTTCTCCTCGAGCACCTGCTGGGATATCTCGATGGAGTTGGACAGGTGGCTGACCACCAGTTCGGCCAGACGCGCCGGATCGGTGATGCTGTTGAGGATCGCCACGATGTCGGGAGGGAAGTTCTTGTCGCCGAGGTTGGTGAGCTTGTCGAGTCCGTCGCGCACATTTTTGACCAGCGCCTCTATCCGCACCGTCGCCTCGGGCGACTGTACCTCGACGATCGGTTCGATGACGGCATAGTAACAGTTCTCGGTCTGGTCCTTCGTGATCTCCTGTATCTCCGCCTTCTGAACGCCCTGAATGAGCAGTTTGATGCGGCCGTCGAAGAGCTTCTGCATCTTGAGTATCGATGCGACACAGCCGACCTCGTAGACCGTTTCGAGCGAGATCGCCTCCTCTTCGAGTTTCTTCTGTGCCGTCACGAACAGCAGCCGTTCGGACGATATCGCCTGATTGACGCTCGCTATCGAGAAATCGCGGCTCACAAAGACCGGCATGATCATGAAGGGGAAGAGTACCGAATCCTTGAGCGCGAGCACTGGCAGACGCGGCGGTATCTTTATCTGGTCGGGGCGGATGGGGGGAGTTCCTTGTTCCATATGGGTGTCCTCAGCCGATGTTGATGATCTTCTTGCCGCGTTTCTCTTCGACCAGCGGCAGGCGGATGATCAGAATGCCGTCCTCAAGTTCGGCCGTCGCGGCCTGCATATTGACCGAGCGCTCGATATAGATGAGTTTCTTGTATTTCCCGTTGGTGCGCTCAAGTCCGATACAGCACTTGTATTTCCGTTTAACGGTGTCTTTTTCGCCGCTTATCTCAAGAAATTTGTCGATCCCCTCGATGTGGACCTGCTCTTTTTCGAGCCCCGGCATCTCGACCTCGATGACCACCTCGTCGTTCTCGATGTACATATCGAAGGGGAAGTTGATGTCCTCCTCCGGTTCGCGGTTCATCGGCGTCAGAAGGGCATCGATAAGGCGATCAACCTCTGATTTCAGGTTGTTATAGAGTTTGATGGACTTGAAATGGGGAGTTCCGCTTTCGCTCATGGTCTAACCGCCCGAACATTTTAACGGAATACCTTATAAGCACCGTGCGCCGAAGTCAAGAAATAGCGCGTTTGAATTCGGAGGTGGTATGGAACTCGATATCGGGATTTTCGTCGCGGTGATGGTTGAGCATATAATCGGAATCAGTGAAGAAAACGATGTTGCCGTCCTTGTCGGTGGCGATCGCGGTACTGCGGTAGCGGCAGAATTCGTCGAGTTTCTTTTGGTCCTTCGCGGTCAGCCAGCAGGCTTTGGTGAATGAGAGGGGGGCGAATTCGCAGAGCGCGCCGTATTCATGTTCCAGTCGGTACTGAAGCACTTCGAACTGGAGCTGGCCGACCGTCCCGACGATCTTGCGGCGCCCCTGATCCTGAATGAACAGTTGCGCGACCCCTTCGTCGGTGAGCTGCAGCAGTCCCTTTTCGAGCTGTTTGACCTTCTCGAACGACTTGTTGGTGAGCAGGCGGAATATCTCGGGGCTGAAGGCGGGTATCCCCTGAAAATTGAACCGTTCCCCCTCGGTCAGGGTGTCGCCGATCTTGAAGTTCCCGACATCGAATATGCCGACCACATCGCCCGGGTAGGCCTCGTCGATGGTCTCCTTCTTCTGGCCGATGAAACTGACCGGCGCGGAGAAGCGAAGCTCCTTGTCCAGCCGCACATGGTGGTAGTATTTGCTCCGTTCAAAGGTGCCGGAGCACACCCGGACGAAGACCATGCGGTTGCGATGCTTGGGATCGAGATTGGCGTGTATCTTGAACACGAAGCCGCTGAATGCCGTTTCATCGGGGTTGATCAGGCGGGTGTCGGTCATGCGGGGGCGCGGCACCGGCGCTATCCGGCAGAAGGCGTCGAGCAGTTCGCGGATGCCGAAGTTGTTGACGGCGCTCCCGAAGAAGACCGGCGCGATATCGCCCGTCAGGTAGGCCCCGGTGTCGAACCGGTCGTACACGCCGTCTATCAGTGTTATGTCCTCGCGCAGTTTCGCGGCGAAGGTGTCGATCTGTTCGTCGAGCAGCGGCGAGGCGAGATCCTCTATCTGCACGATATCCTTCTCGACCCGCTCACTGTTGGGGCGGAAAAGGTTCAGCCGGCGCTCAAAGCGGTTGTAGACCCCCTTGAAGGTCCGGCCGCGGCTTATCGGCCACGAGAGCGGCGTGACCCGGATGGCGAGTTTCGCCTCGATCTCGTCGAGCAGTTCGAAGGGATACTGTCCTTCGCGGTCGAGTTTGTTGATGAAGACGATGACCGGCGTTTTGCGCATCCGGCACACTTCCATCAGCCGTTCGGTCTGCGTCTCGACCCCTTTGACCGAATCGATAACCAGAATGACGCTGTCGACCGCGGTGAGGGTGCGGTAGGTGTCCTCGGCGAAATCCTTGTGTCCCGGCGTGTCGAGGATGTTTATCTTGAGGTCGCGGTATTCGAAGCTCATGACCGAGGTGGCCACCGATATGCCGCGCTGTTTCTCTATCGCCATGAAATCGGAGGTGGTCGACTTGGTTATCTTGTTCGACTTGACCGCGCCGGCGGTCTGTATCTGCCCGCCGAAGAGGAGCAGTTTCTCGGTGAGGGTCGTTTTTCCCGCGTCGGGATGGCTGATGATCGCGAAGGTCTTCCGCTTGCCGATCTCTTCGTGCAGTGTGGTCATGGGCGTTCCGGCATTGTCCCGAATAAAAATCGAAGGCATCATAAGTATGCGGGTCGGATGGTCAAGTTATTTGTGGCGGATGTGCGGCGCGCCCCCAATTATTGGCAAAAATATCCAAACTGTGTAGAATGGCGGCGGGAGGTGGTGCTATGTCACTGCTTGCGGTCGAAAATCTGACGGTCGGGTACGGCGATACGGTAATCCTGTCTGAGGTGAATTTCACCATCGGGCTGGGGGAGCGGTTCGTGGTGCTCGGCACCTCGGGGTGCGGCAAATCGACGCTCCTCAAGGCGATCGTCGGGCTCAATCCGCCGTCTGCGGGAAAGATATTCTTCGCGGGGGATGAGATCATACATCCGTTGCCGGAGGATACCGCTTTCTACCGGCGCATCGGCATCCTCTACCAGAGTTCGGCGCTCCTCAACTCTATGACGCTCGAAGAGAATGTGATGCTTCCGATAAAGATGCATTTTCCCCGTTTCTCCGACGCCGACGCCCGTGATATCGCCGGCGAGAAGCTGTCGATGGTGAATCTCTACGAACACCGCACGAAGACACCGCAGGAACTCTCGGGCGGCATGAAGAAGCGCGGCGCGCTGGCCCGGGCGATGGTGCTCGATCCCGAGATCATTTTCTTCGACGAGCCGCAGGCGGGACTCGATCCGGTGACCACGCGAGAACTCGATCTTCTGTTCATCCGGCTCAACGAACAGATGGGAATCACCTTTTTCACCGTCACGCACGAACTGCTCTCGATACGGCGGAGCGCCCAGAAGGTGCTGATGCTGGCCGACGGCGGCGTGGCGTTCCTCGGCACGCTCGACGAAGCGATGCGGACCGACGATTTCCGCGTGCGCCGCTTCTTCGATGTCGGCACGGAACGGGCGGGATGAGCGAGTTCTCGTGGGCCTCCTATCTGGTGGCGCATCTCTATTTCGTCGCGCCGCTTTTATCGCTGTTCCTCGTGATCTATGCGTGGCCGAAGCGGAAGCTCCCGGTCACTCAGGCATTCATGGCGATGATGGCGAGCGCGGCGCTGTATTCTTTAGGTTATGCCGCGCAGGCATTCTGCACCACAGTGGAGATGGCGCGGGCATGGAACATCGTCGAATATCTGGGCGTCGGCACTTTGCCGTCGTTCTGGTTGCTGTTGTCGTTCCGCTACACCGGCCGGGACCATTGGGCGGCCGGCTGGGTCCGTTCCATCCTCATCGGCATGCCGATACTGACCATTCTCCTTAACATGACCAATGAATGGCACTCCCTTTTCTTCGCTACGGTGGGGATCGCGCAGGTGGGCGGCATCGGTCAGCTCACCTTCGTTCCCGGCTTCTGGTACCACATAGCGATGGGTTATGTGAACGCCGCGGCGATCATCGGACTGCTGCTGGTCGTCGAACTGTTCCTGAGATCGTCGGCCCCTTCGACTCGTCGGCGCGCCCTTTTCATGCTGCTCGGCGCTTTAGTGCCGTGGGCGATGCATCTCTGGTTCCTCTCCGGAACAACCCCGTGGGGGCTCGATACTGCGCCGCTCGGTATCGCCGTTGCGGGTATTTTCTTTTCGGCCGGCATATTCAGTTTCGGGATGCTCGACCTCGTCCCTATCGCCCGGGAACGGGTCTTCGACGCCATTGCCGAGGCGGTCATCGTGTTCGATATGCGCGACCGGCTGGTTGACTATAATCTGGCGGCGCAGGCCATTCTTCCGGCACTCTCCAAGACGCCTATCGGGACGCCCGTTTCGGAGGTGTTGCTGGTGTTCCCGCTCCTTGCCGAACAGGTGGCGGAAGGCTTGCCGGGGGTCGATATCGAGCTCTCCGACGGCCGGACCACCCGCTATTTCTATGCCCGGTTCGCGCCGATAACGAACCGTTTCGGGAAAAAAGTAGGCGGTACCTTGATGCTCAGCGATGTGACCGACCGGGAACTTCTGATGCGGAAACTGGAACAGATAGCGGTGTTCGACGGACTGACCGGTCTCCATAACCGGCGGTCGCTCATGGAGCAGTTCGACAAGGAACTGAGCCGCGCCAAACGGCACAAACGGCCGCTTTCCCTCATAATGCTTGACCTCGATCACTTCAAGAACATCAACGACCAGTGGGGCCATCTGGCGGGTGACGCGGTGCTGCGGGCGGTAAGCACTGTCTGCATCGAAACGGTGCGCAATCACGATTTTGTCGGCCGGTACGGCGGCGAGGAGATCGCGATACTGCTTCCCGAAACGGGGATCGACAATGCCGCCATGATCGCCGAACGGATCCGTCAGAAGATCGCCGATATCATGGTCGCGCACGGTGAAACGCCTATCCGGTCGACCGCGAGTTTCGGCGTGGCGAGTGTCGATCGTATGGATACCCCGAGTGTCGACGGGCTTATTCAGGCGGCCGATACGGCGCTTTACCGGGCGAAAGGGGAAGGGCGGAACTGCGTCCGCACGGCGTAAAGGGTCAACTCACGCGGGACGAAAGGGCGTCGACCATCTCGGGCGGCAACTTCATGAGACGGCCTTCCCGCGATACCGGATACATCTCGGTCTGGGCGATGAACAGGGTGACGCCGCTTTTGCGGTTCTTGCCGGTATAAGTGTAGTAGAGGGCGTGGTCCATCACCTTGACGAGTTGCGGGATCACCTCGATCTCGTCGTTCATCCAGCAGGCCTCGAGGTTCCGGAGATTAAGGTTCACCGTCACCATGTCGATCCCCTTGCTGGCGAGCAGTTCGTCTCCTGCGCCGAGTTCCTCCATGAAGGCGGCGCGGGTCTCATGTATCCAGTCGAGATAGCGGCGATAGCGGATTAGTCCGAAACGGTCGCAGTCATCTTTCTTCACCATGAAGATCTTGTCCATGGGTCCCTCCCGTTACTGTTCGGTGGCCAGAAAATGGGTATAGAGCCGCTGTTCCTCGGTGTTACTGCTGTAGCGCGGCGGATTCTTGCCGTCGGCCGCATCGGTGAGCGCTTTACGCAGTTCGTCGAGGGATATATTGCGTTTTCCGGCAAAGCGTTCCTGCAAAAGGCAGGTGAGTTCGCCGCCCTGAGCGCAGCCTTTTTTCAGTGTTTCTTCGGCCGACGCGGCATTGATCAGATTGGTTTCCTTCTTGGTCCACATCCGCCACATCAGGTAACAGCCGAACGCCGAATCGCGGGCACAGGAAAGCCGCGCGTAGATGAATGCGTTGTTCGAGTTCGGTGCCACCTCCCCCGGAATGCCCGTCAGTGTATTCTGGCCGAGATATTCCAGAAGCGCCATTTCGCCGCAGGCGATCCCGTTCCCTTTCTGGCAGGCGGGAAGGAGCGTCGTGCGGTCGC
Source organism: uncultured Spirochaetales bacterium (assembly GCA_964412895.1). Lineage (GTDB taxonomy): Bacteria > UBP6 > UBA1177 > UBA1177 > JAKLFG01 > CALMRE01. The sequence continues at coordinate 16,402 of CAYPQK010000046.1, read as the reverse complement.
GCGGGCCGGTCACTTCGGGCGGTGGCGGCGTGTAATAGAAGTAAAATAAGGTGGCGCCCAGTAGGCACAGAAGCACCACCAGCACGACATAGGGACCTTTGGCCCTGCCGTTCTCCGCCGGGGCCGAGCGGGGGGTCTCGTATTTCGACCGGAATTCTTCCTGCTCAAGTTGTTCAAGGAAATTGAGCGGTTCCTTGATCTCCAACGACTCGGACGCCGGTCGGTCGGGTTTCGGCTTCTTGTAAAGTTTCAGCGGCGGCAGCACCTCTTCCGGCGTACTGGTGTTCGACTGGCCGGGTTTCGGTTTCTTGTAGAGCTTCAGTCGTTCCATCATGCCGGGACGCTTCGGCTTGTTGTTGCCGTTCATGGAGCTACCTCGCGAACATTCGAATGCATTATACAAAAGAGCGGGACGCTTGCAAATTTTAGCCGATGATATACAGTTGGCCGATGTGACACGGGAGTCGCGGTATGATCAGTTCACCTTTCGAGCTCGTTTCCCCTTTCAGTCCGGCGGGCGATCAGCCCGCGGCGATAGAACGGCTGGCGCGCGCTTTCCGTGACGGTTCCCGGCGCGAACTGCTGCTCGGGGCGACCGGCACCGGCAAGACCTTCGTGATGGCGAACCTCATCAAGGAATTGAAACTGCCGACGCTGGTCCTTGCCCACAACAAGACGCTCGCGGGACAGCTCTACGGCGAGTTCAAACAATTCTTTCCCCGGAATCGTGTCGGCTACTTCATCAGTTACTACGACTACTACCAGCCCGAGGCCTATCTGCCGTCGAGCGATACCTACATCGAGAAGGATTCGTCGCGCAACGACGACATCGACCGGATGCGCCACTTCGCCACCAGCCAACTGCTCGAAGGGAACGACTGCGTCATCGTCGCGTCGGTCTCCTGCATCTACGGCATCGGCAGTCCCGAATCCTACCGCGAGATGTCGGTGGAACTGCACCGCGGAATGGAACTGCCGCTTGACCGGCTCTGCCGCCAGCTGACCGATATCCAGTACGAGCGGACGCAGTTCGATCTGTCGCGCGGCAAGTTCCGCGTCAACGGCGACATCGTCGAGATACATCCCGCGTATGAAGAGAAATATGTCGTCCGGCTCGAATATTTCGGCGACACCGTCGAGGAACTGCTCATCGTCGATCCGCTCGAAGGGCGGCGCATCCGGTCGCTGGAGACGGTCAAGGTCTACCCGAAGAGCCATTATGTCGCCGAACAGGAGACGATGCTGCGGGCCATTACCGGCATCCGCGCCGAATTGGAACAACAGGAAGAACGGTTCAAGAGGCGCAACAAGCTCATCGAGGCGCAGCGGATCCGTGAACGGACCGAGAACGATCTGGCGATGATGGAGTCGGTCGGCTTCTGTTCCGGCATCGAGAACTATTCGCGCTATCTGACGGGGCGCAACCCCGGCGAGCCGCCGCCGACGCTGGTGGACTACTTCGGCAAAGAGTTCCTCCTCATCGTCGACGAGAGCCATGTGACCCTGCCGCAGGTCCACGGCATGTTCAACGGCGACCGGGCGCGCAAGGAGGTGCTGGTCGAATACGGGTTCCGCCTCCCGTCGGCGCTCGACAACCGGCCGCTCCATTTCGACGAATTCACCCAGCGCTGGGACCGCGTGCTGTTCGCCTCGGCCACCCCGCGGGAATACGAGATAGGACTGGTGTCGCAGGTAACCGAACTCATCAACCGGCCGACGGGACTGCTCGACCCGGTGATCGATATCCGGCCGGCGCGCGAAGAGGTGCCGGTGCTGTTCGACCAGATCGTGAAAGAGACCCGCGCCGGCGGTAAGGTGCTGGTGACCGCGCTCACCAAGAAGATGGCCGAGGACCTGACCGATTTTCTCAACGAGCGCGGCGTCCGGGCGCGCTATCTCCACAGCGACATCGACGCGATGGAGCGGCTGAAGATCGTGATGGACCTGCGCCGCGATCTCTTCGATGTGCTGGTCGGGGTGAACCTCCTGCGTGAAGGACTCGACATTCCCGAGGTGACGCTGGTGGGCATTCTCGACGCCGACAAGGAAGGATTCCTGCGGAGCGGCGATTCGCTCATCCAGACCATCGGCCGCGCCGCCCGCAATCTGAACGGCCGCGCCATCCTCTTTGCCGACCGCGTGACCGACGGCATGAAAAAGGCGATAGACGAGACGCGCCGCCGCCGCCGCATTCAGGAGGATTTCAACACCGCCCACGGCATCACGCCGCGGGGCATACTCAACAAAGCCATCCTCGACATCGAGGAACATGTTCCCGGCAAGGGGAAGAAGCCGCTGAAGAAACTCGCCCGCAAGGAACTCGCCCGCCGCATCGCCGAACTTGAAACCGAGATGAAGCGGGCCGCCGAGTCATGGGACTTCGAATATGCGGCGATACTGCGCGACCGCATCTTCGAATATAAGGGGCTGCTGGGAGAGGAGTGATCTACTCGTAGGCGCCGGCCCGCTTCAGCATATCGACGATGTCGTAGTTGCCGGTGAACTGAGCGCGGGTCATGGGAGTGCGCCCTTTATCGTCCTTGTCGTTGAGGCTCGCCCCTTTGCGGATGAGTATCGCGGCCGACTGGACGAAGCCGCGGCTGGCGCAGTAGTGGAGCGCGGTGTTGAGTCCCTTGTCTTTCGCGCCGATCTCGGCCCCGAGGTTCAGGAGCGCCAGAATGACATTCTCTTCTTTCTTTGAAGCGGCGTAGAGGAGCGGGGTCATACCCTCCTTGTCGCGCGCCTCGATGTCGGCGCCGGCGCCGACGAGCATCTTGACGATCTTATCGTTGCCGCTCATGACGGCGAGCCACAGCGGCGTCGAACCGTCTGCGAAGCGGCGGTTGATGTCGACCTTGCGCTGGATGAGGTTCGATACTATCGGATCGTAGCCGTTCTGGCAGGCGTAGACAAAGAGTTCCTCCATCTCGTCGCGCGAGGTTATCTTGGCGTTCTTCTGCAGCAGGTAGCCGACGATATCGTACCGGTTGTCGCGTTTGGCGTAGAGGAGCGGCGTCGCGTTGGTCGCGTCGGGCTTGTCCATCTCGGCGCCCTTTTCGACCAGCAGTTCAAGCAGTTCCCGCTCGCCGCGGATGGCGGCGATATGGACCGGCGTCTTCTTCTCGCGGTTCGCCTTGTTGAGGTCGGCACCCTTGTCCATCAGGATGCGGACGATGTCGCCGTAGCCCTTGTGAATGGCGATGATGAGCGCCGAGTTGCCGTTCTTGTCCTCCGAATTGACCCCGGCGCCGCCGTCGAGCAGCACCTGCACCATCGGCATGTTGCCGGTCGCCGTCGCGGTGAGAAGCGGCGTGTTGCCGTTGTCGTCCTTGAGGTTCACCTGCGCCTTGTTGCGGACCATGAGGTCGACCAGCGGCAGGTTGTTCTTCTCGATGGCGATCGAAAGCGCGGTCCGCTTCTTGTTGTCGAGCAGGTTCACATTCGCGCCGTTGGCGAGCGCCACCTGAGCCAGTTCCTTGCGGTTGTTCTCTATCGCCCACATGAGTATGGTGCGCCCTTCCTTGTCCTTGCTGTTGAGGTTGGCGCCGGCCGCCGCGAGGACATTGACCATCTCGCGGTTGTTGTTGAACGCGGCGACCCACACGGCGGTCATCCCGTCGTCGAATTTCTGGTTGACATTGCCGCCCGCCTTGAGCACGACGCGGACGAGGTCCGAATCGCCGATGGCGACCCCTTTCTGTATCAGGTAATTCGATTCCTGCGTGGAGAGGCGCACCTTGCGGTCGATGATGCGATTGGCGATGTCGAACTTGCGCGTCTCGATGCAGTAGGTGAGGAGCGACTTCTTGGTCTTGTCCTTCACAGCGGGGTTCGCGCCGGCGGCGAGCAGCGTATCGACGATATCGGTGCGTCCCTTGATGGCGGCGTACCACAGGGGCGTCAGGCCGTCCTCATAGACCGGGTTGAGATCGACGACGAAGGGGAGCAGGGTGCGGAGCTTGACGACATTTTCCTTGGAAACGACATTGCGCAACGCTTTTGCTGCATGTTCCGGCGCCAGTTTGAGCCCGTAGTTCTTGAGCATCTGGGCGACCTTTTCCATCCCGTTGTCGATGGTCCACATCAGGATGTTCATGCCGGAGTTGTCTTTGATCTCGACATTTATCTTGGCCTTTACGAGCTGATCGAATATCGACCAGCGCTGGCGTTCGATGGCGTGCCAGAGTATCGTCCGGCCGTTCTCGTAGCGGTAGTTGAGATCGGCGTTCTGCTTGAGCATGAGTTTGAGGAGGGGGATATTGTTCATCTCGACGACCATCAGCAGGAGGGTGCCGATCTGGACATCGGTGAAGCGGGCGCCCTTGTTGATGAGGTGTTCGGCCGCCCCGTTCTGGCCTGAAAGCGCCGCGACCAGCAGTGCGCTATAGCCGGCCGGGTTCTGGTATTTCGCTTCCGCGCCGAGGACGAACAGGCGGTTCATCTCCTTGATGTCGCCGTCCTTGGCCGCCGCGATGAGTTCCTCGTTGACCTGTGCCTTATCGGCGATGAGCGGCGAGAGCTGTATGTTCTTGGTGACCGTCTTGTCGGTCTCGATGCGGACGATCTCTTCGCGCGGGGCGAAGCCGTCCTTTTCAAAGCGGACCACATAGTCGCCCGGATCGATATCGTTGAGGGTGCAGGGGAGGGTACAGTTCTTCTCCTCTTTCTTTCCCTTGGCGAACTCGATCTTAACGGCGGTCACCGGACTGGTGAAGGTGACATTGCCTTTCGGGATCTTCTTGAGCTCCGGTTCCTTCGGGAGCGCCGGGACGGTATAGGTCTCCTTTACCGGTTCCTTGAAGTTGGTCCCCTGATATTTCTTTTCCGTTTCGGTGGGCTGGGGCGCCGCCGGGATCGGGACCGGTATGATGGTGACCGACGGGATGGGAGCCGCGATGGTGGCCGGTGCCGGGGCCGGGGCCGGAGTCGTCGACGCCGGGGCGGGCGCCATTTTCTTTCCGGTGAGGGCGGGGGCGAGTTTCTCGACCGCCATCTTCATGCCGACGGCGGTGCCGTTGAAATCGGCCGCGCCCGCTTCGTTCTTCTGCTTATTCTTAACGGTGATGGTCGATACCGTCATGGTGTAGATGCCGGCGAAGAAGTCGATCGATGCGGTCACCACGATGTCGGCCCTGAGCGATGCGGCCGCCGCGAGCTGGCATTCCATCTGGAAGCAGTCCTTCCACTTCTTCTGCCCGGCGACGAACTTGCGCACGCCGTCGACGGCGACGACCTGATGTTTCCCGGTGCCGCGGTAGGACTGTTCGATGAGGTCGCGCGCCGCCTGCAGGATCTCGGGCTTCAGTTGCCCGGTACGGTCCTCGATGTCGGCGACGATGACCGTTTCGGCCTCAAGCGCGACGGCGGCAAGGAGAAAACACGCGGCAACAAGGAGGTTGCGAATGGTCGCTTGCATAGGGCACCCCGACATAGAACAACAATGACGCGCCTATGATAACACCGACTATTATTTTGACAACTATTTTTTATGCGGCTATTCTCGCCGGAACAGGACAGAGGTCGCGGTGAGCGGTTCCTACTTCGGCAACTATCAGACCATCAAACTGGCGCTCGACGGTGTCGAGGCGCAGAATCTGCTCCTGCTCGGCCTTTTTTTCGCGCTCATCCTGCTCACGCTCCGGAAAGGGGAGTCGACCGCGCTCCTCGCGCCGCGCCAGTCGCTTCAACTGCGCGGGTTCGTATCGATGCTCGTGGTCATCGGCCACCTCTGGACCCATGTGACGCGGGAACACGCCGTGCTCGTTTCCCACGGCGAGACGGTCTTTATGTTCCTCTTCCTGTCGGGGCTGGGACTCACGATGTCGTTCCACAAAGGCCATACCGGCAACGGCTGGTTCGCCAAGCGGCGGCTCGTCCGGGTCATGGTCCCGTACTGGATCATCACCGCCATCCTCCTGCCGCTCGACTGGTTCCTTTTGGGGCGCGGTTATTCGGCGGGGGAACTGCTGATGACGATCGCCGGGATAAACACCACCACGCGGCTCAATCATATCGATTACGGCCGCTGGTATGTCACCTTCCTGCTTATCTGGTACGGTCTGTTTTTCCTGTCGTACCACCTTCTGCGCGGCAAGCGGTCGGGCTGGGTGCTCTTCGGCGGGTCGCTCCTGTTGTTCTTCGTCTACCGGCAGTATGCCTTCGCCCACCAGTTCTTCGCCTTCCCGCTGGGGTGTCTGGTCGCCGAGCGCTACATGACCGTCGCCGCTTTTTTCAAGCGATATGAGCGGCCCCTCGTTCTTGCCGCCGGCGGGCTTCTTCTGTTCGTCGTGTTCTTCAAGCTGCTACTACTGCCGTGGCTCTATCTGAGCGTTCCCTATGCCGCCGGCCCGTTCCTGCTGGTTCAGGAGGGAGAAAATCTGCTATTTGCACTGATGCTCTGTATCATCATGGGGGCGGCCGGGGCGCGTGGTTACGAAAGTCGGTTACTGGTTCTCTGCGGCACCGTTTCCTACGAGGTATTCCTCATCCACGGCGCGCTGCTCATCAAATACAACCCGGTCTTCCCGCACATCGACACCGCCGTCGCGGGGATGATACCGGCGTTCCTTCTGTGGGCGGTCTTCTTGTATGCGGTGGCCCGCTCTGTCAATAGGGTGTTTCTGGCGATAAAGTGAAAAAAAAATGGTCGGGATGACTGGATTCGAACCAGCGACCCCTGCGTCCCGAACGCAATGCTCTAGCCATGCTGAGCCACATCCCGACCAAAAGGACGCCGATTTTTATACTCGCCTTTCGAGCGATTGCAACTTTTTTATCGCTGGGGAACGGACAAGAGGCCGCCGTTATTTGGAAATAGTGACGCGGCCGGGGAACATCATGCCTCGTATCGCCTCAAGCCACGAGGAGGATGTGGCGATGTAGGGAAAAAGATAGCGAAGGAAGCGTTTCCGGTTCTCGCTGGTCCGTAGTTTATCCACCGGAATGTTCTCGATCTCCCGCACGACGAGGTCCCACGGTATCTTCAACATATCGGGAAATGATGCGTACTCTAGCAGTCGTTGCAGTTTGAACCGGTCCGAGAGGTTGCCGGTCCCGTCCCAGAAATAGCGGCGGTCGGTCAGAATCGGACTAACGGCGGTTCGCGGCATGGTCGAGCACCTCGTTCATGAGTTTTTCCACGAATGCCGTGAATTCCCGTTCATCCAAGGGGCGCTTCATCAGCACCTCGCCTTCGAGCCGCCGGTCGGCCAGAGCCATGAGCACACCCTCATAATCGAGCGGTACGATCTTGGTCTCGGCAAGTTCAAGGCAACGGTTGAGCGGAACATCGCGCAGAAGGTGGTAAAGATCGACATAATCTTTGACCGTCCGGCGGTCATAGACCGTCGTTATCTTGTTGACCGCGATGTTCTCGCGGGTGTCTATGGAAAAAGTCCCTTTCACTATCCGGTCGCCTATGGTCGGGAATGGTTCGTTGATGAATTCGAGCTTGAGTACGACCGCTCCGTCATGCACGAAGGACCGAATGAACTGGTCGCCGATATTCGGCACCTCGACCGTGAATTCCCGACCGATTCGCGCCAGCACATCACGGACGGTGCCGGAGAACTCAGCACCCGGAAAACGGTGGGCGTCATAAAAAAGATCGAGGTCGTCGGAATAGCGGTGATCATAATAGAACCGTGAAAGGCAGGTGCCGCCGGTCAGGTAGAACCGGTCGGTCAGGAGGCGCGCCAACACCTTATCCTGAAGCGGATAGAGGCTTTCCTCATAATAAGCACGCTCTTTTTCGGTCGCCGTTCTCAACATGGGCTTGCTCCCCCGTTCACTCACGCCATTGTAACGATACGGGATAACTTTGCAAGGGAAGTCTTATCGCAAACAGAAAGGATCGGTTCACTTGCTGATAGTGACGCGGCCGGTCTTGGGTTTGGAGATGATCTTCTCCGCCTTGAGATATTCGACGATGACGGCGGGGACCGACAGCCCGGTGAAGCGCTTGTCGCGCAGGTCCTTGAGCATCGTGTAGCCGTCGCCGCCGCCGGCGAGATAGCTGTTCATCGCGATGGAGTATTTCTTCTCCTTTTCGAGCGGCTGGCCGTTGATGAGTATCTCGATGACCCGGCCCTTGTTGGCCGAAAGGGAAAGCCCGGAGAAGTGGAGGAATCCGCCGCTGCCGACCTTCTTGGCCACGAACAGGTCGGCGATCGCCTGCAGTTCGTTGCCGGTCACCTGTCCCACGACGATGGTGTCGTTGAACGGGAAAACGCTGTAGATATCCTTCTCGGTCACGAGTCCTTTCTTGAGCCCCTGCCGGATGCCGCCGCCGTTGACGAAGGCGATGTCGGCGCCGGTGCGGGTCCGCATGATGTCGGTGATGGTGTCGCCCAGTTCGGCCTCGCGGAAGCGCAGAAGCTCCTTCTTGCCGACGAACTCCATCTCGGTCTCGCCCACCGGCTGGGTCGAGAACTCGCAGTTGAAACTCTTGAGTAGTTCGAGCACCGCCGGGTTCTCCTTCACATTGGTGCCGACCAGTTCGAACTTCTTGCCGACCTTCTTCTTGACATTGACCGGGTAGAGTTTGTAGTTGGTCTGCGTCACCTTGCCGCCGAGCAGGTAGAGATCGAAACGGCCGACCCACTTGCCGAGCCCTTCGGTCTGCACTATCGGGACGCCTGCCTCGACCACCGGCTTTTCCAGATGGGTCTTGGTATGGCCGCCGACGATGAGATCGGCGACGCCCGCGAGGTTCTTCGCCAGCAGTTTGTCGGCCGGATAGCCGTCGAACGACTGGTCGGTCTCGTAGTAGCCGAGGTTCGACAGGACGATGACCACATCGTTGCGCGCCTTGAGTTCGGTCGCCAGCTTCTTCGCCCGTTCGATGGGATCGGTCACCACGACCTCGCCTTTTAAGCCCGCCTCGGTGATCTTGGCCACCTCGAGGGTAGTGACGGCGAGAATCGCGACCTTGAGTCCGTTGGTGAGCTTCTTCTCGATGTATTCCTGCATCATCGGTTTTTTCGAACCCTTTTCGAAGAGGTTCGCCGACAGGAAGGGGAAACTCGCCTCCTTCTGCATTTTACGGAAAGTCTTGATGCCGAAGTCGAATTCGTGGTTGCCCACCGCCATGCCGTCGTAGCCGATGAGGCTCATTCCTTTAATGAGAGGGACATTCTCGCAGATGTTGGAGCGCGGGTCGCCCATGGTGATGTTGCCCGACGAAACGAGTACCGTGTCGCCGTTCCCGAGCTGCGCCTCCTCGCGGATGCGGTCGACCACCGTCTTGGCGGCGGCCAGCCCGCCGACGCCCGGGTTATCGGGTTCGTCGTAGGCCCACGCCATGCCGTGGGTGTCGTTGGTGAAGATGACGGTCGCCAGCCGCGGATCCTCGGCCGAAAGCAGCATCGGCAGGGCCGTCAGCATAAGCACTAAAAACATCGTTCTCATACTATTCCCCCGGAAGGTTATGAACGCCCCGAGCATAGCCCAAAGTGTCGCCGAGGTCAAAAAATTTGCCCCTTATCGCTGTTTCTGCTAGGTTGAGCTGTCTGTAAATGAAGGGGGAACCCATGAGACTTCTGTTCACCGTCATCTGTGCGCTGTTCCTGCTCGCGATCGCCTGTTCATCGGCCCAGCCGGCCACCTCCGCCGAGGCTACGGCGGCCAAGGCCGGGGACTCTGTCGCTGGTGCTACGACGGATAAACCGGTCGCGGGAGCGGCCAAAACGCAGGATGATATCGACGAATTCGTCGGCTCGGCCCGCGAAGGGGACCTTGCCGCGGTCAAGACCTTCTACAACACCGGCGGCGACATCAATAAAACGAACGCGCGCGGCCAGACGGCGCTCATGTGGGCCGCCCAGCGCGGACACCTCGAGGTGGTGAAGTTCCTCGTGCAGCTCGGCGCCAACACCAACGCCATCGATACCGACCGGGGCGAGCCGGTGCTGATGTGGGCGACCAAGAAGGGGCACAAAGAGGTCGTGGATTTCCTCATCGCCAGCGGCAGTGATGTCAATCAGGGCGACCAGTTCAAGGAGACGCCGCTCATGGATGCGGCGCGCTACGGCCACAAGGCGCTGTGCGAACTGCTCCTCAACAAACGGGCCCGCGTCAACGATACCGATGTCAACGGCGAATCGGCGCTCATGTGGGCCGCCGCCAACGGCCATGCCGAGGTGGTGAAGTATCTCATCTCCTACGGCGCCGACATCAACCGCATCAACTACAAGACCGGCGAAACGGCGCTCGGTAAGGCGAAGAATAAGGGCTTCAACGACATCGTCGCGATGATGCAGCGACAGGCGCAGGTCGAGGGTAATCTCATCAAGCGGCCGCCGCGTCCCGAGGACAAGGACTATGTCAACGAACCGCCGGACGAAAAGGAGTTGGCGCGCGCGTGGGGCGGCCGGGAGTCGGGGCTTCCCGAACAGCTCGACGCCAAGGTGGTCGGTATCCACATGAACTCGTTCATCCCGAACATCACGCAGTGCTATCAGGAGCGGATCCAGCAGGGCGACAAGAACCTCATGGGTCAGATCTGGCTCAAGGTCCGCGTGGCCGGTTCCGGCAAGATAATCGATATCTATTTCGAGACCGAGAAATATCAGTCGTCGCTCTTCGGCGACTGCATACTCGACGCTATCCGGAAGAAGGACTTCCCGATGTTCTATCAGGGCCTCATGGAGTTCAAGTATAGCTACACGCTGTAAGTCTAGGTCACTTTCGATTCAATCCGGCACACATATCTGTTGACTCCTCATGCCGATTTGTTACTATGACGGTGGTTTGAGTGTCAACGAGGTGGGGTGTGTGCATGAGACTCGGAATGCTTTTCTTCGTGATGTTTCTTTCCTCACATCTCTTGGCGGCTGATGCTTGCAAAACAAGAGAGGTGACGACAGATGCGAGGTGGACCGAACTTTTTATGTTTACGGCGGCATTTAAAAATGAAATGTCGTTTATGTGCGATGGTGTGATATCGGGCAAAAAAGTATTTACTCGCAAGAGCTTGACCTCACCTCTTAGTGTGTAGAGCGAAGGGGATATTAAAGATGGAGTATATCAATTCATAAAACCTGAGAAATCAGAGAAAATCGGCATTAAGAAATGTTCTGTATCAGTCGTCGATGGCAAATTGAACGGTGAGGCCAGTTGTAGATATATGACAGACGGCAAGCTGCTTCTGAAGGCGGTATTTATGAATGATTTGCCGGTATCGGGAACTGAGATGTTCATGGATGATCCTGAATGGTGGAAGATAACGCAGGAAAAGGGGAAATGGCTATCCGCAGATATATATGCCGGGCAGAAAATAATGGGCAAGATATTTATCGATGAAGATGGGCAGTTAAAAGAGAATGCGTATTCAGAAGAAGGTTATCTCGTATCCACATCGGAACTCTCGCCGACTACATTTCAGAGGGAAGGTATGAGATATTATTTTAGCGAAGAGCAAGAAGAGCCAGTTAGAGTGGCACACTATAAAAACGGAGCGATGTATGGTGTTGACGGCTTTGGCAAGTTAAAATGGGGGATGACCAAGACTCAGGTAAAAACGATTACGAACTGCAAGCATATTCCAGATGATAAGATAGGTGTCTCAACATATAAGGTGGATTCGCGTTTTTATGATTTGATTCAAGGAACTGGCGTTGAAAGATTGAACTGCGTTAACTACCAGTTGGGGAAGAATAAGATTTTCGCGGTGTTCTATTTTATCGATGGAAAGCTACAACGATTGGTTCTGACCATGCCGAAAGACCTTTCAGATGTTTACCAGAAAAGCCTAGAAGAGAAGTATGGCTATCCATCAGGCACGAATCTTGAAGTTGAGTATAACGCCAACAGTTTGACGAATTCAGTCAGAGTGCAGACGCCGGTCGCATATCTTAATGACACGATCAAGCTCATGACCTTTCTCAATACGATTGCCGGGGTGAGTTATAACTGGGTGTACGAAAACATTGACTACAAAGAGATGCATGAAAAAAGTCTAGAAGGATCAATCAAGTAAGAAGGAGGGTGCATTGGAAAAGAAAATGCATGAAGGGTTTGCGAGATTTTTTGAAAGACCTTCAAGAGAAAGCTTGCGCGATTTGCTCCAATATAGTGTGGGAGAAACCGATAGAATTGATTTTAAAGAATCACTGCCCGAAAAAACGAAGTTGGCGAAACATCTGTTAGCCTTTGCTAATTCGGGTGGAGGTGTTATCATACTCGGTGTTAAGGATGGTGTGGGTGCCGAAGTCGCGATTGGTTTGCCTGAAATAAAAGACAAGGCAGACATCAAGAAACAAGTTATGTCTTATCTCCCTTCCTCGCTGTTATTTGATATCATTGATTTTTCTTTTTCTGATTCGGAGTATCCCACATTGAAGGGGAAAACCTTTCAAGTAATTATCGTAGAGTCAAAAAATAACGACCTTCCGTATATATGCGAAAAAGAAGGAGACGATATAAAAGCGAATGTGATATATGTTAGGAAAGGGACAAACACTACGGAGGCAACGCATGACGATGTGCAGCGTATAGTCAATCAAAGGATAGATAGTAAATATTCTTCAACCAACATCTTGCGATTAGAAGAACACTTGGGACAATTGAAGGTGTTGTACGGTGAAATTCCCACTCATATAAAAAAGGGGAAGGATAATATACCCTTGTTTTCAGGGCTTAAATCGCTTGTGCAACAAATTGACAGGGCATTTTATGAGTATGAATCTAATCCCAATTATCCCAAGGAATCGTATCAGGAATTCATTGCGCGATCAATTGAGATGAAAAAGGCAAAAATCAGGGGAGTCCTAGAAGTCTGATTTCGGAGTTTGGGTTGTTTCAATGTATTGCAAAGTGAAATTTCATCTCGGTCCCATCCTTGGCGCGGTTGCCGGAACGATTGATGTAATACCGATGCTGGCGCAAGGGCTGCCGTGGGAGGCCGACACCTCGGCTTTCTGCCTGTGGGTGATCGCCGGGTTCTTCATCCAGCGGACCGACCTGCAACTGCCCGCCCCGCTCAAAGGCATCGCCATCTCATTTCTCCTGCTGACCCCCGTCGCCATCCTCATCGCCGCCAAAGAACCATTCTCTCTTATACCTATATCTATAATGACGCTCCTCCTCGGTGCCGCCCTCGGCTATACAATTAAAAAGGTGACCGCATGATGCTTCTGGTTGTTAAATACGCCGTGACGGCGCTGGTGGTGGTGGTGGTCTCGGAGTTCGCCAAACGCTCCGACAAACTCGGTGCCCTCATCGCGTCGCTGCCGCTGGTCACCATCATGGTGATGCTTTGGCTCTATGCCGAGAAACAGGGGACCGAGAAAGTGGCGAACCACGCCTACTACACCTTCTGGTATGTCATCCCGACCCTGCCGATGTTCCTTGTCATGCCGTGGCTCCTGCGGCGCGGCATCGGTTTCTGGAACGCGCTCGGCCTTTCGGTGGTGCTCACCGCCGTCTGTTTCGTCGTTACGGTGTTCATCGCCAGACGCTTCGGCGTCGAACTGGTCCCGTGAATCGTTCGCGGGATATCATTCCCGCCGTCCCCGAAAATATTTCTTGCGTTGTCTTTCCAGATGAGTATATGAATATATGGTTATATGCCAATGGAGACCCCGGTGGATCTTTTGAAAGTGCTCAAGGCGCTCGCCGACGAGACGCGACTGCGGATGGTATTCCTGCTGAAAGAGCGCCCGCTCTGCGTCTGCGAGATCGCCCATCTGGTCGCGGCGGGTCAGCCGAATGTGTCCAAACATCTTGAAAAACTCCAGAACGCGGGACTGGTGACCAGCGAAAAGAAAGGGCAGTGGGTATACTACACCCTCTCGGCCGAAGCGCTGAAGGCCCGTTCATTCCTTCAGAGCCTGCTGAAGGTCGAATGTTGCGTCCTCCCCTCCTGTTGCGCGGACCTCAAGCGGCTTGAGAAGTATCTGAAGAACGGCGCTTCCTGCAAAACGATACGGCGAGGCGAGGCATGAGCATTTCGATAGCCAACATAACGCTCCCCGGCGATCCGCAGCGGTTGCCGACAACGCTTTCGTGCGGCGACCGTATCGGGAACATACTCGTCCGGTTCGGCTGGCGTCGGCGGAAATACTTGGTCGAACCGGCGCTTTACCGCATCGGCACGCCGACGGCCGACAGCCCGGTCATCGTGACCGCCAACTACAAACTGACGCTCGATACCGTGCGGGCCGCCTGCGCCGGACTCGACCTCTGGGTACTCGTCCTCGATACGCGCGGCATCAATGTCTGGTGCGCCGCGGGGAAGGGGACCTTCGGCACCGGCGAGATAGCGCGGATGGTGAAAGAAGCGCGCCTCGATAAGATCGTGAAGCATCGCCGCCTCATCGTGCCGCAGCTCGGCGCCCCCGGCGTTTCGGCCCACCGCGTCAAACAGCTCACCGGTTTCGATGTCGTCTACGGCCCGGTGCGAATAGAGGACCTGAAAGGATTCCTCGCCGCCGGGATGCAAACGACCGGCGACATGCGGCGCGTCCGGTTCGGCATTCTCGACCGGTTCGCCGTCGTGCCGATAGAACTGGTCCTCTCGTGGCGGATATTCCTTGCGGCGTTCGCGGCGGGGCTGTGGCTCTGGGCGCTTCACGCCGCACCGTTCTTGGCCGCCGTCGTGCCGCTTATCGGCGCGGTCCTCATGGGCGCCGTCGTCGTGCCGCTGGCGTTGCCGCTCTTTCCGTTTCGCTCGTTCGTGCTGAAGGGTCTGGCGGGCGGCGTGCTGTGGGCGCTTCTCATGATCGCCCTTTTCCCGGCCGACCTCATCACGGCGGCGCGCCACCTGACGCTCCTGCCGCCGGTCGTCGCGTTCCTTACCTTCAACTTCACCGGTTCGACCGCCTTCACCTCGCCGTCGGGGGTGAAAGAGGAGATACGGCGCTATACTTGGCCGATGCTCATCTGGTTCGCCGCCGGGGTCATCCTTTATATTATAGATATGGTACGGGGGTGGCTCTCATGAGATATCTGGAGTCGGTGGTGACGCTGAAACTCGATGTGGAAAAGTGTATCGGTTGCGGCCGGTGTGCCGAGGTCTGTCCGCACCGGGTGTTCACGGTGACCGACCGGAAAGCGGCGATGGTCGACCGCGGCGCCTGCATGGAGTGTGGCGCCTGCCAAAAGAACTGCCCGGTCGAAGCGATAGCGGTCCACGCCGGTGTCGGTTGCGCCTACGCACTCATCCGGTCGCGTATCACCGGCAAAGCGGCCTGCTGCGGGTAACGGGGAATAAGGGGACCATATGAACGAACAGAGCACCATCCGCATCGATCTTCACTGCCACTCATCCTTGAGTGACGGCAGTGCGACGCCGCAGGAACTGACGGCGGCCTGTGCGGCGGCCGGGGTGCGGTATGCGGCGCTCACCGATCACGACACGCTCGCCGGGCTGGATGATTTTGAATCGGCCTGTGAACGCGGCGGCATCGGATACCTGACCGGCGTCGAACTTTCCGCGCTTCTGGATGGCCGCGAGATACATTTGCTCTGCTATGGATTCGACCGCGCCGACACCGCCTTTGCCGGCATGATCGGCGAACTCAAAAGACCGCGCGACCCGGCCAGCGCCTCCATCTACCGCAGACCGGCGATATCGCCGCAGGCGCTCATGGCACCGGTCCATCAGGCGGGCGGCGTGGTCCTGCTGGCCCATCCGTTCGCGACCGAACCGGATCCGGCCCGGCTTGAGGCGCTGATCGCGTCGCTGGCCGCAGCGGGGCTCGACGGCGTTGAACTGTATCATCCCGCCGCGACGCCGGAAGCGCGCGCGCTCCTGACCGGATGGGCGGCCAAATACGGGCTCGTCGTTTCGGGCGGCTCCGATCATCACGGCATCGCCGGGGTGGGCGCCGTCACACCCGGTGTCGATATGCCGGTTGCCGACTGGCGCCGGTTCCGTGAAGCGCTCTTCGCCCGCCGGCGCACCGCGCGTTCGCCGGAAAAAGCTACGGCCGCCCCATCCGCACCGCAATATGACGGTACCCGCACCGATTGGCGGCGGCTCATCGGCTGGATGGTGGTGCCGGCGGTCATCGCGCTGACGCTGCTGCTGGTGGCGCTGTTCGGTTTTTTTCTTCCCGGTTACGAAAAAGAACTGATGGAACGCAAGCGCGAAACGATAAAAGAGCTGACCACGACCGTCTGGAGCATGCTCGGCGACGCCGAGAATCGGGTGCGTTCGGGGAGCATCACGGCCGAAGCGGCGCGCGCGCAGGCGGCGGCGAATATCCGATCGCTGCGCTACGGCCGGGAGGGAAAAGATTATTTCTGGCTGCAGGATACCGCGCCGCGCATGATCATGCATCCCTACCGCTCCGATCTGGAGGGGACCGATATCTCCGGTTTCACCGATCCGCGCGGGGTCCGGATATTCACGCTGTTCGCCGATATCGCGCGTGAAAAACAGGAAGGCTATGTCGACTAT
>CAYPQK010000045.1:2762-23102 GCA_964412895.1 uncultured Spirochaetales bacterium | reverse complement strand
ACAGTGGGCCAGCCGCGCGCCGATGATGAGGCCGACGACCGCCCAGAGCAGGTAGCTTTCGGCGATCTTCTCGCCGTAGCCGTAGCGTTCCAGCTGTTTGGCGAAGAACCAGTAGCCGATGAGGAGCGTCAGGCCGAAGAGTATCCCGTAATAACGCAGCTGCAGAGGACCGAGCACCAGCAGTGTTGGATCCGCGTTCCAGACAAAGATCTCCATGGGTATTCTCGCTGTAGAGGGTGGATCATATCACCGGAGCGGTTCGACGCTGAAGAAGAAGGTCGCGCTGACCGATGCCTTGAAGGTGCCGCCGGGCCGTGTCGGGCCGGGCTTTATCTTGTACCACGATTTGATGCCGATCTGGAAGTCGAGATTCTTGATGGCGTCCTGCAGGATGCTCTTGCCGTCGTAGGTATAGGTAAGTTTCAGGGAGTCGCCTTCGTCGATGTTGCTGTTGGCGAAGTCGCCTATCCAATACGGGTCGATGCCGGTGAGGGGGTCCTTCACGCCGGCGTAAAGATCGGCCGGACCCTGTTCTTCGGTGAAGTCGACGCCGGAGCAGATCGGGTTACCGCTCCCATCCTTTATATATGATCCGTCGGCGTTCGTTTGGCATTTGACCGGTTGGGTGAAGAGCGATGCGCTCATGGAAAGCTGGGTATCGACGGTCTGGCCGGTGTCGTTGCCGAAGGAGAGTCCCGCCGGTTTCTCGGTGATGGTCAGCTTCAGGTTGTCGAGCGTCGCCGAACGGATCTTCTTAAGGTACGATTTATAGCTCTTGAGTTCCTTGTTCTCCGACAGCGCGATGGGTTTTGGTATGGTGCGGTGAGTGACGAACATATAGGGCTGTTCGCCCTTCTTGCCGGGGCAGTAGGTGTCGAGATTCATGATCTCCATGTGGGCATCGGCGAATTCGAACTCGGTCTCGACGCCCTGATCCTTGTAGGTGACGAAGTCGCAGACGCTGAAGACGATGCTCTGGGTCTCGGTGACCGGCTGGGGGAGCGATGCGTGGGTCGCCGTGACCGATATATTGACCGTCGTGTCGGTGCCGCCGAGGAAGGCGAGCAGGTTGTCGAGCGAGAGGGTGGTGTTGACCGTGACACTCGATCCGGCGGGGAAGCCGGAGGTGTCGACCTTGAGGCCGACCAGCGTCTCGGTCTGCGCCGTGATGGCGTCGTTGAGCATCGTCATCGCCTCATCGATGCTGATGGCGTACTCTTCGGGCTTGTCCTCATCGAAAGGATAACTGACCGAGATATCGAGGTTGATGACATCGCAGCCGAGGAAAAGGAGCATCCCGGCAAGCGCCGCGAGCGACAGATTACGCATGACCGCCTCCTCATTCGGAATTCAGGACCCGCTCATGGTAGCAGAAACAAATATAAAAGCAAGTAGCGGAACAAACCCGAGCCCTCTTTTCTTGATATCCCATCGCGCATTCGCTACAATCGCCCGAACCGCACCGCGAGGATCAACATGAACATGTCGATATACGCCATTCGCCCGGTCGTTGTCGACGCCCAGATCGACCGCCTCGTCTACGACCTCTACGGTTTGATGGAAGAGGAGATCAAGATAGTAGAAAAATAGGGGAGGAAATAATGGTAGAAAACGAGAGCCTATTTCAGAAAATGAGTTATGAAATAGAAGGGTTTGAATATGTCGACTTCTTGGGTGAAGGAACTTTTGGACAAGTTTTCCTTATGCGCGAGAAATCACAAGATAAACTTTTTCGTGCAGTTAAGATTTTACATCCCTCAGCTTTTGTTCTGAATAAAACCATTGCTGAAAAACGTTTCCAACAAGAAATTCTCTGTTTAGACAAGCTAAGACATCCATCAATCGTAAGTTATATAGCCTCGGGCTGGACTTCCGACAAGGAAACATATCCATACTTGGTGATGGAATATGTCGCAGGTCCCAACATCTTCGAATTTTCAAAATCAGTTCCTTCGTTCCAGAAAGCCCGTCTTGTGTTGAGAGTACTTGACGCCTTATCTTATGCTCATACGCAAGGGGTGTATCATCGAGATATCAAACCATCCAATGTAATAATCCGCGATACGGACAAGACTCCGGTAATCGTTGATTTTGGTCTTTCCTATCTTTTTGAGGGTTTTACAAGCCAAACACTTACGACCAGTGCTGTGGGAACACTCGGATACATTCCCCCGGAAGTTATAGAAGATCCCAAACTTCGATCACCGTTACATGACATTTATTCCTGTGGAGTTCTTCTTTATAGTTTATTTGCTCTTCGGCTTCCCAATTTTCAGGATTACAAGCCCTTGTCTTCTATAGAGCAATCATGGGCTGGCCTAGATTTGATAATTCGGCAAGCAGCAGCCTCTGTGGAAAAACGCTTTGCCACGCCTAGTGACTTTGCCGAAAGACTTTCTCATTGGATAAGGGTGATGGAGGTTCAAAATGACATGACTTATGATGACGCTGAATTCAAATCGGCATTGATTAAGAAAAAGAAAGAAAAAGACGAGCGCGTTGCGGCCATAAAGATTCATGAAGAAACGCGCAACATACTTGTTAATCAGGCTCTTTTGCGCGTGCGTGCTGTCACAGAAGTTGTTTTTCGTAATACAGCAGACACTTTGTCCTTAATAATGGGAGAAGAATACAGACTGGAGATTTCTCCCGAAGCTGATCCGCCGACAAGAACTCCCGACAAGACACAGAAGATGTTTGGAATAATTCACACAAAATACAACGAAGGGATAGTAATAGGAAAAGTTTCTCTGGGCAATCAAGATCAAGATATGAAAATAGAGGAGCTAGTAAAATGGTCTGATGTTAGAACGATGGGAAATAGGTATGTACCGCCCCCTCCCAAAAGCAAGATATTGCCGATAGGGTGGATTGTTTATATACAAAGCGGCAACATGTATTCGCTCCATTCATCACTGAAAGAGCGCAAGTTGCTAGGTATCTTAGCGATTGCTGATATTTCTAAGCCTACCTTGCCGATTACTTTTTATGTCCAAGGTTCTGCGTTTGTTGGACTGGAGCAGCCAACCTTGGCAAAGGACGAGCAAGAACTGAGCAATTTTATGAGAAAACCCATTCAACGCTATTACAAACAATAAAATGTAAGCAAGAAAATATCCAATGCCCGACCGTGATGTAAGTACCGTCCTCGACATCGACGCGATAATTCGATAACCGAAAAAAGTGCTGGACTTTCCCGAAACGGAACCTAAAGTATGAGTGCCCGCCGGTATCGGAAAGGAGTTCTCTCCTTTTTCCCGCACCCCCAAACAACATACTGGCGGGCTTCATCAGAATAACTTGACTCTTTTTCCCGATTTCGGACAATACCCTCGTTCGCTTTGAAAATCGACCGCTTAACAACCGATAGAGGTTCCCATGTCGAAGATCGTCGCCTATGTTACCAAGAACCGCGTCGGCAGACCCGATGAGAAACAGCGCGTCGCCCTTGCCGCCTTCATGACCGCGCAGAACATCAAACCCGAGATCGTCGAGGACGCCTACTCGAAGAAGAAACCGTGGCGCAAACGGAAGGAACTTTCCGTTCTGGCGGAGAACGCGAGAAGCGGCGACACGATCGTCTTCCCCGCGATCGAACACCTCGGCTGCGACGCCGCCGACCGCATCGCGCTGCTTTCCGAACTCATGAAGCGCGGGGTCGCCGTACATCTCGTCGCCGAAGGGATCGTCCTGAAGAACTTCTCCGAGGAGGGTATCGCTCTCTTCGGACTTTTCTCGGTGCTTCTGAACCCCGGCAAGAAAACCCCCGGCCGCAAGCCCGGCCGCAAGCCCGGTCGTCCGGCGAAGAAGAAACGGGGCCGTCCGCCCAAGAAAAAGGTCGGCCGCCCCAAGATCAAGAAAAAACCGGGGCGCAAACCGGCGCGCAAAAAACGGGTCAGCGCCCTCCAGCAACAGTTCAACGACAAGATACTGACCATCCGCACCTATCTCAAGAACCGTTTTTCGGTCAAGACCGTCGCGGAGATGCTGGAGATGCCCTACCTGCCGCTGCTCGCGCTCATCAAGAAACACGAAACGCTCAAGGATCTGGTGAAAAAGGGCCGCTAAAAGGCCGTGCCGGGAGAACCCCTTCGTTTCCCATTATTTAATTGACAAGCGCATATACCCATCTATATAATGCCCCGTTTAACTCGGCACGGGGAACCATGTCCGGCATCGGCGTCATATCCAACCCGAAAGCGCGCAAGAACAAACGCAATCCCAACCGCCTGCGGCAGTTGCGTGAATACAGCGATCCGGCGGTATTGTCGCGCTTCACCGAGACCTTCGACGACCTCGACAACGCCCTCAAGGAATTCAAGAAGAAAAAGATAGAGATACTCGCCATCAACGGTGGCGACGGCACCATCCATGTGGTCCTCACAAAGATGTTTAAGGTGTGGGACGGCCAGCCGCTCCCGAAGATCGCGGTGCTCAAGGGGGGCACCATCAATCAGGTGGCGACCAATGTCAAGGTGCGCGGCAGCGCTCTTACGCATTTGAAGAAACTGGTGAAAAAATACAAGAACGACGAACCGTTCCGCATAGTGAAGAAACCGCTTTTCCGCATTGGCGACAAGTACGGCTTCATCTTCGGGAACGGCATAGTCACCGCGTTCATGGACTACTATTACAAGGACGGCGATCCGTCGCCGTATGTTGCCTTCAAGACGCTGGTCAGTTCGGTCAGCGCGATAGTGTGGCGGACGAAGCTGTACCGCCAGCTCTTCGAGGGCTTCAAGGGAAAGCTCATCGTCGACGGCAAGGATCTGGGGACCAAGCCCTATCTGGGCATCTTCATCACCTCGCTCTCGCAGATAGGACTCGGCTTCGAACCCTTCTGGCGCAACCGCCACCTCACCGACGAGATGCAGATGCTCGCGTTCCACAAGGACGCGTGGATAGTGCCCTATCTGGGGCTCGCGTGGCTGGGCAAGCCGCTTCCCAAGAAGACGGCGCTCGATACGATCGGCAAGGATTTCGTCATCGATGCCGACCGGCCGTTCAAATACACGATAGACGGCGATTTTTACCAGTGTGACGGACAGCTCCATATCGCCGTGGAGCGGACGATCGATATCATAGCGGGGTAACGATGAAATTCAGTTGTTACGGCAAGACCGATGTCGGCAGGAAGCGCGAACTCAACGAGGACTCCTTCGCGGTGCTCGACAACGAGCGCGTCTTCGTCGTCGCCGACGGAATGGGCGGCCACAATGCGGGCGAGGTGGCGAGTTCCATAGCCATCGAGACCATCGTGAAGTTCTCCCGCGCCACCAGCGAGGACGAGGAGATGACTTGGCCCTATAAGCTCGATCCGGGGCTTTCGCTCGAGGCGAACAAGCTCAAGGTGGGCATCAAGTTCGCGAACCGCAAGATATTCCGTGCCGCGCAGGGCAACGCGAGCTATGCGGGCATGGGGACGACGGTCGTCGCGATGCTCCTGCTCGACAACGGCACGCTCTATGTCGCTCATGTCGGCGACAGCCGCGGGTACTGCTATTTCGACGGCGGCATCAAGCAGATCACCGAAGACCATTCTCTGGTCAACGAATACATCAAGGCGGGGCAGATGACCCCGGAACAGGCGCGGAACTTCCCGCACAAGAATGTCATCATGCGCGCTTTGGGGATGAAGGAGAATGTGCTGGTCGATGTGCAGGAACGGTCGACCAAACGGGGCGAGATATACTTCGCCTGTTCCGACGGCCTGTCGGATATGTGCACCGACGAGGAGATGACTGCCATCCTTTCCGAAGCCAAGACGCTCAAAGAAGCGGCCGACCGCCTTATCGATCGCGCCAACGAGAACGGCGGCAAGGACAACATTTCAGTGGTGTTACTGCGTATCGACGAATAACTGTTTGCATGAGGTGCCCCATGAAGAAGTTCTCCCGCTCCCTGTTCCTGACGGCGCTGTTCCTGATGGCGCTGGCCGTCGTTCCCGCCTGCGGTGAAGAGGACGACAACAACACCCCCGACGAGCAGGCGAAGACCGACGATGTGGTTCCCGACGACACGGTCGTCGACGAGCTGGTGGTCGATGTCGACACCGCCGAGCCGCTTCCCACCTATCCCGAAGAGACCCCGACCAGCAATCAGGTGGACGATATCGCCGCCAACATCACCTTCTACGATCAGAACGATGCGATGTGGACGCTCGGCCACTTCTACAAGAAGAAAAAACTTCTCTGGCTCATTTTCTCCGCCTACGATTGTCCCTATTGCAATACCGAAAAGGCCGATCTCCCGGCTATCTACAAGCAGGAGTATGTCGACAAAGGGCTCGAGATCATCTTCATAGAAAACGGCATGCTTTCGGGTCCGCAGCCCGAAAAGGAACCGGCCAAGGTCAAGGCGATGCGCGAGATCATGATAGACAATTACGGCGACAGCGCGAAGTTCGTCTATGGATACCTCAAAAGCGATATGCAGGGGACCATGGGTAAGTACATCAAGGCCGGGTACCCGACCAATGCCCTTATCGACGCCACCTCGATGAAGATACTCAACTACTTCGAAGGATGGGACAGTTCGCTGTCGGACAATCAGGAAAAGGCGATCATCTTCTGGTTGGGTGAACTGTAGAGTTCCTTTTCCCCGATAACCGCACGGGAGTCATCCATGCGTTCCGCAACACTCTTCATACTGCTGACAACGCTGATCATGATGTCCGGTTGCGCCTCGACCGACGGTCCCTGTTGCGATAAAAAAGCATCCGGACCCGCCCAAAGCGCCGCCGTAACGGTCCCGCAGACCGCAACGCCGGCGGGAGAGGCGGGCAATTTCGCGCTCGATCTGGCGACCTGCGACGGCGGCCGTTTCTCGTTCGACGATATCCGCGGCAAAAAACACCTGCTCATCGCCTTCTGGGCCACTTGGTGCGATCCGTGCAAGGCGGAGCTCAGGGAACTCGCCGCGCTCTACGACCGCTATCGCGACAAGGTTGAATTCGTCGCGGTATCGACCGACACCGAGGAGAGCATGGACAAGGTCCGCGCTTTTGCCGTCGAGAGCAACCTGCCGTTCCCGATACTCGTCGATCCGTCGAAGAAACAGGTCGTCTCGCTCATCCCGGGCGGCGACACCGTGCCCTATTCGATGCTCGTGAGCCGCGACGGAAAGGTGCTGACCACCCATACCGGCTACGAACCGGGGGATGAAGAGCGGATAGCCCGCGAACTCGACGAACTTATCTCGAAATAACGACCGATGCGGCTGTTCTGGCTGATAGTGCTGTTCGGCTCTCTTGCGACGGCGCAGGAGCCGGCCGGCGCGATCCCGGAACAGAACGATGAACCGCTCCTTGTCGACGAGGACGAACTGCTCGCTGAAAGCGACCCTGAGCCTGTCGAAGGGTCCGACGACGACCTCATCGCCGAACCGGTTCCCGAAGCACCGCTACCGGCGCCGGTAGAAAAACCGGTCCCGACTCCCGCCGTGACCGCTCCTGCGGCCGTTCAGGCTGAAAAGAAGGCGGTCCCCGGTGAGGAGGAAAAACCGCCGGTCAAGTTCACCGGCTACTCGTCGAGCCGCGCTCATGTGCGGTTCGATATGGTCCGCAACCCGCTCAATCCGATCCAGCCGAAAGATGATTATGCCGTTCTTTCGAACGAGACGCTCGTGGAGGGCGCTTACGATGTCTATACGCTCGGCGTGAGAAAGAATCTCGTGTTCTTCCTGAACCGCGATCATCATGTGAGCTTGGCCGACTTCTACTATCGTTACTCGCCCGAGGCGTTCAATCATGGCTGGCAGCATTATGTCGACCGCCTCTATTTCAAGGGCGATTGGCAGTTCATTTCCTTCACGGTCGGCGATTTCTATGAGAGTTTGAACAGGGGACTCCTTTTTTCGATGCTTAAGGACCCGGCCCGCGAGGACAATTCGATACGCGGACTGTCGACCGTCATCAGGGCGGGCGATTTCCACGCCAAGGCCTTCGGCGGGATGGCAAATCCCTATCTGCGCGACGGTATGGTGCTGGAGCGGATGGGGGAGGCCGACGATTATCTGTGGGGTGTCGAGGCGGGGTACAAGGCGCTCGACCGGTTCGATGTCGGCGTCGAGTACGGCGGCGGTTTCTACAACGACTATACCATCAGCCGCGACGATTGGAGCGACCCCTCGTCGCCGAGCACCTATGTGAACAAATACTATCATGTGGTCGGCGCCTATGCCGACCTGTTCCGCCTCATCCCGCAGGTGAACGCCTATATCGGCGCCACGCTGGTCCCGGCGGGAGCCGACCGGATGGTGCAGGAAGCGGTATGGGGCGATACGAAGAAACGGACCGATCTGACGCTCGCCAATGCCCTCTATTTCTCGCTGCTCAACTGGTACGATATCTCAAAGAGCCGTCTGACGCTCACGGTCGAGGGGAAGCGCTACGAACGGTACTGGCTCAACTACCGCAAGATGGAGGATGTCGATTTCAAGCGGCGTTATTTCAAGCTGCCGTCGCTGATGTGGGACAACCTGTCGCTGCTCAACCCCGAGAACACGATGGCGCTCCGGACCCGTGTCCAGTTCACCGACAACGACATCACGGGGCTTACCGCCGCGGTCGAGTTCATCGGTGGTCTTTCGGAGAAATACCGGGAGTCGTCGAATTGGGAGGAGGATCAGGTGCCGAAGGAAGATTACTGGTTCGTCGCCGGGACGCTCGAGCGGCGCGTCGGTTCGGTATATCTGACGGCGAAGAGCGGCTTTCTCAAGATAAACCAGAGCGATCATCAGAAATACAATGGCGAGACGCTCTATACCCAACTGCTGACCACCTTCGGCAAGTCGGGATTCTCAGCGAAACTCAATCTGGAGCTTTACTACCGCGACCTCACTCTGCAGACCGTCATCGAGGAGCGCAAGGCGATCGAGCAGCGGCATGTTCTCGACCTTTCGTGGAAGAACACGGTCTTCCTCTCGTATGTCGGCACCTATTACCGCAATAAGTTCACGACGCTCCTCTACGACAAGAACATCGATGAATACTATCCGGGCGGCTCGGTGGGATACGCCTACAAGGACCTGCGCGTGTCTCTTTTCGGCGGCATGATGCGCGGCGGCCTGACCTGCCTCGGCGGCGTCTGCCGCTACCTGCCCGACTTCAAGGGAATTAAACTGGAGCTGGATGTAAAATTATGAACGAACTGATCAAACACGCGATCGGGACGAGCCGCTTCAGATACGGTGCCATCGGGACGGCGGTAAGCACGCTCTTCCTGTTGCTCAGCTTCTTTTTCCACGACGGGGCGCAGGAGCGGGTGACGAAGATAGAACAGGACCCGCGCTTCGAGACCGCCGCATGGGAAAAACTCTCCGAAGGTGAACAGCAGCAGCTCGGCCGCGAGTTGATGAGCGCCAGGAACAATCTCGGCCAGATATCCATGGGCAAGGTTCTTTTCTCGATAACTTTGACAATCTCGCTGATATTGCTTATAGTGTCGTTCGTGCGTATCAAGAGCAAACTTGATGAATTCATTGAGGAAGATGAGAAACGGACGGGCGATTGACGCGCCGCCGCTGGCGACGGTGGTCCGCAGGATACTTGAATCGGACGAATTCGATTTCCTCTATTCGCGCACCATCGAGCTTTCGGCAGACCTCTTTACCGAATATCCCTGCGCCGTGGTGACGCGCCGCGAGGAGCGGTTCTGGGTCAATGTCGCCTACCCGGCACGCAAGACGCTCCACTTCCCGCTCCCGGTGATCGGCGATCTTTCGGCCGTTCCGCTGGAGGGGAGTTATCAGGCGGTCGAGGCGCGGTTTCCCGAAATGGACGATCAGCGGTTCCTCTTCTTTCCGATCGTTTTCCGCGATCAGGATAGGGTGTGGGCCGACGGCTGGTTCTGCATCGCCGCCGGGGTGGCGGACGATCCCGAACTGTTGGAGGAGGTGTCGCTCTTTGTCGATATCGTCCGCGAGGCGGTCCACAAGATAGCGAAGATAGAGCGTATCAAAGAGTTGACCATCGTCGACGAGGTGACGGGGCTCTACAATACGCGGCATCTGTTCAATCTCCTCGATCAGGCGGTGGAACAGGCGGGCCGTTACTTCACCGAATTCTCGCTGATATTCTTCGACCTCGACCGGTTCAAACTGGTCAACGACACCCACGGTCATCTGGTCGGTTCGCGGCTCCTGCGCGAGGTGGGGCAGTTCGTTCTGCAGTATCTGCGCAAGGCCGATGTCGCCTTCCGCTACGGCGGCGACGAGTTCGTCATCTACCTGCCGTACACCTCGAAGGTGAATGCGCGGCATGTGGTCGAACGGCTGTATGAGAACCTTCGTACGCATGAATTCAGGGTGGATGATATCCCGCTGAAGGTCGCCGCCAGTTACGGCTGGGCGGGCTTCCCCGAGGACGGCCGCTCCGTCCGGGATATCATTGAAAAGGCCGACGAGGCGATGTATCGGGTCAAGAAGCGTTCCCGCGACGCGTTCGAGATGGCCTGATGATAGCCGGTTATCTGGATACCTTCCCGCAGATAGACCCCAAGGCGTTCATTTTCCGCGACGCCACCGTCATCGGCGATGTGACGGTCGGGGCCGAGTCGAATATCTGGTTCGGCGTGGTGCTGCGCGGCGATGTCAACCACATCCGTATCGGGGCGCGGACCAACATACAGGACAACGCGACGGTCCATGTGACCACCGCCCTCTATCCGACCGAGATCGGCGACGAGGTGACGGTGGGGCACAATGCCGTCATCCACGGTTCCATCGTCGGCGACCGGACCCTCATCGGGATGGGGGCGGTGCTGCTTGACGGGTGTCGTATCGGGAAGAATGTCATCGTCGCGGCCGGTTCGATCCTGCGGATGAAGAGCGTCATCCCCGACGGGGTGCTCGTGGCGGGCAATCCGGCGGTCATAAAACGGGACATCACCGCGGAAGAGCGGCTCTTTTTCGAACGGTCGGCCGCGAATTATGTAAAATATTCCTACAACTATTTGACTTCTTCACCGGATGTACTATATTCTCGTGAAGAATTGAAAGCGGAGCGTACGCAACAACAGCATGCACATAACGGAGCGTGAGATGGTAAGAGCCTTTATTGTTTCGGCTATCCTCCTTTTCGCGACCCTTTCGTTCGCGCAGGAAAAGGAAACGATGCTGACGGTCCTGTTCATGAACGATATCCACGGGATGGCGTGGCAGTATGATGAGCCGGGCAACCCGGGCGTCGGCGGTCTGGCCGCCACCAAGACGCTGGTCGACCAGATCCGCGCCGAGGTACAGGGCAAGGGGGGCGATGTCCTTCTGCTCATGGGCGGCGATATCGCGCTGGGCGATCCGCGCAGTAATGTCTGTAAGAACCTGCCGGTCGTCAAGGGGATGAATCTCGTCGGGTTCGACGCGGCGGTCGTCGGCAACCACGATCTCTTCTTCGGTGTCGATGTGTTCAACGAGATGAAGCAGGAGGCGAAGTTCGACTGGATATCGGCCAATATCTACAAGGACGGCGGCGCCAAGCCGCTCGCCGACCGCGAGTACATCGAGAAGAAGTTCGATGACGGCCTCAGAGTGGCGGTCATCGGCCTTTCGACCCGCGAGATAGAACAGATCACGGCCGCTGGCCTGTCGGGCAACCTCGTGGTGACCGACCCGGTGCAGGAGGCCAAGACCCGCGTTCCGCAGCTCAACGCGAACAACGACATAGTCATCGCGCTCACTCACATGGGCTACTATGACGCCGACAAATCCTACGACGGCTTCGAGGGCGACAATTTCCTCGCCAAGTCGGTCCCCGGCATCGATCTCATCGTCGGTGCCCACACCCACCGCCAGCTCGGCGCGCCGGTCAAGATCGGCGACACCTTCATCGTGCAGACCGAAGGGATGGGCCGGTATCTCGGCCGCTTCGACCTGTTCGTGAAGGGCGGCAAGGTGCTCAAGACCAACTTCAAGATGTATCCCATCAACCTTAAGAAAAAGATCATCGCCGACAACAAGGTGACCTACGAATTCGTCGATAAGGAACTCAAGGAGAATCGGGCGATGCTCGATATGCTCGCCGGCTTCAAGTGCGAGTTCTCCGAGACTCAGTTGGGGCAGATCGAAACGCCGCTCGACGGCGCCCGTGAAGTGGTCCGCTTCAAGGAGGCGGAACTGGGCGACATCATCGCCGACATCATGCGCGAACGCGGCAAGGCCGATATCGCCTTTTTCAACGCCGGGTCGATCCGTCAGGGGCTTCCGGCCGGCAAGATATCGGAACGCGAACTCTACACGATGTTCCCCTTCATGGATACCATCGTGACCGGCAAGATGAAGGGCAGCGAACTGCAGGAAGTGCTCGACTACTTCGCCGAAAAGGGCGAGGGGGCGGGCGGGTTCCTCCAGATATCGGGCTTCACGATGAAACTCTACAAGGGTTCGGCGCTCGACATCAAGATCGGCGGCAAACCGCTCGACAAGAACAAGGTTTACACCTTCGCGATCAACAGCTTTATCGCCAACGGCGGTGACGGCTACACGATGCTGAAGGATATGAAGAACAAGAAGGACACCTTCATCTCCCTGCCGATCACGCTGGTCGAATACCTCAAGAAGCACAAGAAATTCCCCAAGCCCGAGATGGGCCGTCTCACCACCGTGAAATGACCGGCCGGCCGGTAAACTTTTCAACAACAGGTTCCTGATATGACAACGATCGTTGGTCTGGGTAATGCGCTGGTCGATATCCTTGTCGACCTTCCCGATAATGCGCTGCTGCAGCGTTTCGGCCTGCCGCGCGGGACGATGAACCTCGTCGAACGCGACCGGGCCCGCGAGGTGCTCGACGCGGCGGCGGGACTGCCGCAAACGGTGAGTTCGGGCGGTTCGGCGGCCAATACGATACACGGTCTGGCCCGACTCGGCGTCCCCTGCTCATTCGTCGGCAAGGTGAGCGACGATGAGCTCGGCGCCTTTTTCCGCGACGACCTGACCCGACGCAGTATCACGGCGCACCTCATACCCGACGGTCCCGAAACGGGCCGCGCGGTGACGCTCATCACCCCCGACGGCGAGCGGACCTTCGCCACCTATCTCGGCGCGGCGGTGAAACTGGCGGCCGGCGATCTGCGCCCAGAACTCTTCGTCGGCGCGGCGGTCATCCACATCGAAGGCTACCTCGTCCAGAACCACGCCCTCCTTGAGCGGGCCCTTGAACTGGCCCGGGAAAGCGGCGCGCAGGTGTCGCTGGACCTCGCGAGCCACAATGTCGTCACCGAGAATCTCGACTTCCTCCGAACGCTTACCGAGCGGCGGCTGATAGACATCCTCTTCGCCAACGAGGAGGAGGCGCTCGCCTTCACCGGCCGTCCTCCCGCCGAGGCGCTCCGGGAGATGGGTCGTCACTGTCCGATCGCCGTGGTCAAGCTGGGGAAGGAAGGTTCGATATTCCTGCAGGACGGCATGGCGGGCCGCGTCGTCGCGATACCTTCGCCGTGCCGCGACACCACCGGTGCGGGCGATCTCTACGCCGCCGGATTTCTGTACGGTCTGCTACGCGAACTGCCGCTCACCCGCTGCGGCGAGATCGGATCGCTCCTCGCTTCGCGCGTCATCTGTTGCGTCGGGGCGAAGATCGGCGACCACGATTGGGAGTATATCCGGAGGCTCGTCGCCGGATGAACGGAGCGCTCGTCACGCTGATACTTGCCGTCATCTTCAACGCCTTCGCCAACATCCTGATGAAATACGGCGTGAAGGAGCGGGCCATCGCGACCGACGCCGGTGTGATGGGGCTGGCCCTTTCCTACTTGACCAACCTCAAGCTGATGGCGGGAATACTGTTCTTCGGCATCGCGCTGATCTTTTATACCAAGACGCTCGAAAAGATGGACCTCAGCCTCGCCTATCCGGCAATGACTTCGACCGGCATCCTCATCGTGACCCTCTGGTCGCTCTTCTTCTTCGGCGAGCGGCTGAGCATGGTGCAGGGAGCGGGGATCGTTCTGATCATAGGTGGCCTATGGCTGATACACGCACACTGATGCACCGCCGGTCGGCCTGACCATGGCGCGCATACTCGTACTCGATGTCTCCGCCTATCTCTTCCGCGCCTACCATGCCCTGCCGCCGATGAACGCCCCCGACGGGAGCCCGGTCAACGCGATATACGGCTGTGCCGCGATGTTCCTGCGGGTCGCCAAGCGGTTCGGCGAATTCCGCGCGGTGGCGGCGCTCGACTGCGGCCGCGAAACGGTGCGGCGCGAACGCTATCCGGCCTACAAGGCGAACCGCAAGGAACTCGACGACGATCTGCGCGTCCAGTTCACCCACATACCGGAGATGCTCGACGCGCTCGGGCTCACCGCGATGGCGGTGCCGGGTTTCGAGGCCGACGATGTCATCGCCGCAGTGCGCCTGCGCCATCCCGGCGACGAAGTCATTATCATCAGCAGCGACAAGGATCTCATGCAGCTTGTCGACGATCAGACCTTTCTCTACGACGGAGTGAAGGATCGCCTTATCGACGCGGCGGCGGTGCAGGAGAAATTCGAGGTGCCGCCGGTACAGCTGCGCGACCTGCTGGCGATGAGCGGCGACAGCTCCGACAATATCCCGGGCCTGCCGGGGGTCGGTCCCAAGACGGCGGCCAAACTGCTCGCGCAGTACGCCGACATCAACGACATCTACGCCCATCTCGACGCGCTCCAGCCGAAACTGCGCGACAAATTCACGAATTTCCGCGACCAGCTGATGCTGTCGCGCGATCTGGTGACGCTCATCACCGATATCGAACTGCCGCCGCTTCCGGCGTCGTCGTGGCCCGGGCCCGATCCCGAAAAGTTCCGCGCCTTCATCGATAAGTTCGGGTTCCGGTCGCTACAGCGTCATCTCGACACGCTTGCCGCCCGTCCGGACCGCCCCATAACGGTGCCCACCGCCGCGCAAGGCTCTGGCGGACAAATCCCTGTGTTGCAAGAGCCGGAGGCGGAGACATCGCCTGTCGTTCCCGAGCGTGAAGAGCTCCTTTTTTCCTTCGACGGACGGCTTTACGCCGCCTTCGAAGGTGTGGTCCGCGAAGTGACGGCGGCCGACATCGTTCCCGGCACGCTGTGGTGGGGCTTCGACATGAAGGAATATCTGCCGCCGTCGGTCGACGACGAGTGTCGTTTCGTCGATCTGCAACTGGCTTACTTCATCCTTGATAGCGGCCGTCATCAGTACGGGATGAGCGATGTCGCCGGCTATCTCGACATCGTTCCGGCGAAAAGCGCCGAACCCGAGGCGATAGCGGCACAGTTGGCGACGATGCGGGAAAAGATACTGCCGCAGATAACGGGCGATCCGCGCCGGAGAAAACTGCTCTACGATATCGAGATGCCGAACCTCACGGTGGTGCGCGACATGGAGCGCTACGGCATCGCGGTCGACCTCGAACGACTCGCGGCGATGCGCGCCGAATACACCGCGAAACTGGCGGAGATAGAGCGGTCGGCCCACGACTGGGCGGGTGGTCCGGTGAACCTCAATTCGCCCAAACAGCTCGCGCAGGTGCTTTTCGAGAAACTCGGTCTGCCGGTCCGCCGGAAAAGCAAAAGCGGTCCCTCGACCGATGTCGATGTGCTCGAAGAGCTGGCTCCGTACCATCCGCTGCCGGGACTCATCCTCGAACACCGGCAGTTCCAGAAACTTCTCTCGACCTACATCGAACCGATAGCGCAGAAGGTCGATACCGACGGCCGTCTGCGGTCGAGCTTCATCCTGACCCACGCCGCGACGGGGCGTCTTTCGAGCCGCGATCCGAATCTCCAGAACATCCCGGTCCGCACCGAAGAGGGGAGGCGGATACGGTCGCTCTTCCCCGCCGCGCCGGGATGCCGGTTGGTGTCGCTCGACTACGATCAGGTGGAGCTCCGGGTGCTCGCCGCGTTATCTGACGACACCGAACTCAAAAGCGCCTTCAGGAACGGCGAGGATATCCATCGCAAGACGGCGTCGGCCATCTTCGGCGTCTTCCCCGAATTCGTCGACGATACGATGCGGCGGCACGCCAAGGCGGTCAACTTCGGTATCGTCTACGGGATGCAGGCGTTCAAACTCTCGCAGGACACCGGCGTCGAGATGAAGTTCGCCAAGGAATACATCGACCAGTATTTCAAATTCTACACAGGCGTGAAACGCTTCATCGACGCGACCATCGACCGGGCGCGCGGCGACGGCTGGGTCGAAACGATGCACGGACGGCGGCGCTATGTGCCGGAGTTGAACGAAGCCAACAAGAATGTCGTCCGGTCGGGTGAACGGATGGCGGTCAACACCGTCATTCAGGGGACGGCGGCCGAGATCATGAAACTCGGCGCGGTCAGAGTACGCGAAGCGTTCGCCGAGGCGCTCATTCCAGCCCGGATACTCCTTGCCATCCACGACGAACTCATCCTCGAAGTTCCCGCCGGACGGGCCGACGAGTGCGGCAAACTCGCCGCCGATGCGATGCAGACCGTACTGCCCGACTTCCCGGTGCCGCTCACCGTGTCGGTATCGACCGGCGCCCGCTGGGACGAACTCGAATGACGATCTGTTTCTAAATAAGCGGAAAAATCTTCTTGCTTTCAAATTTCACGCTGATATAATCGCCCTAGATTTTGGCGCAATAAAAAGGGGGTTCCGGTGAGGAGAATTAATAAACTCGTTTTCATATGCTCTTTTTTCTTGCTGGTGGCGATCATTGCCTGCAAACAGGAAACGCCCAAGAACGATGCTGATATCCCGACAACTGAAAGCGACACACCGTTGATTGATGATACGACAGCGTTCGTCGACGATGATGTAGTTGCCTTTGACGAAGATATTGCCGATGACGGCGAAGAGGACGCGGATGTCGCGCCCGATATCGACAATCACATTGGACCCAGCGACAAGGTACCGGTCGAAGTAGACGGCGATCCGTGGGTCGGTATGCTGGAACGGGTGCCGTTCGTATGGCAGAATACAAAACCGGAACAGTCGTCTGACCCTGACGGGATAAAGGAACTATGGTATCAATTCAAGATAAAAGAGGACTGGCCGCTTACTCAATGCACACCAACATTGTATGATCAATGTGCCGAGAACTATCCGCATGAAGCGGTGACCCGAGCACCGTGCGAAGAAAAAGCGGTACTTGATCCAAAGATCATGCAGAACTCTTATGATTATGTCTTGACTCCCTATTGCTGGAGCATGATAGAAGGTGCTAGCTATCCTTGGTTTAATGTTAATAAAGATGCTATTGTTTTTGATTCATCAAATGCTGATACATATGCTTCTGGGACCTTTGTTTTTGAATTTGCATCTAAAAAACTATCCAGAATCGCCAGACTTTCAAGAGGAACGCCTATATATAATGGCCACTATTTCGTTAGCGCATCTAAAGACTATTCTTCAGTGTGGGACGAGAACGACGAAGAAATTCCCTTTTATTATGATCTTCAAGAGAAGCAATACGGTAAATTATGGAAAATGTCTGCCCGCGTTGGAGGTATGTACTATCCCTCTGTCAGTGAGAATTATGCTATAATAAATATTCAAACACTTCCCCCGGAAGGTGACAACAAAATGCACGCCTACTACACCTCAACCGGCGAATGGGACAAGTGGAAGGAAATAACATTTGGTGCCGATCTAGATTATGGCATCGGCCGTCCGAATCTACAAAACAGCTACATGATTTCCTACAATTCAAAATTACAGGTTATTTTCTGCGACCTTGCCAAAGGAGAGTCAAGTTGTAAGTTCGTGAGCAAGACGGGAGAACTCGCCCGCATGCCGGTATGGGGGGCGTCAGATACCTTTTTCTATTCCGTAGAGAACGCTAACAACACCGAAACCTTTTATAAGGGGACCGTAACGAACTCCGGCGGCACTGTTCAAACAGAAACGCTCTTCACCGTCGACGGCGTCGCGCAGGTCTATGATGCGGACAACGACTACCTGCTTTACTGGAAACGGATCAAGGAAGAGGGGATCACCTACTACAACAACCCCTGCTACTATCGGCTTGCCGACAAGAAGCATTTCTGTCTGGAGGATGGGATCAACAGCGATATTCTCTACTTTGCGGCGGAAATGTCGGGACACCGGTTGATTTTTGAATCATTGAATTCGGATTTGATTTTGAGAGATATGGACGGTTATTGTCAGGAACATCCCGAAAATTGTCCGTTCGGTGGCGGGATTATAAAACAAAAAAAGGGGGGAAGCCATGTCAATCGCTAGAACTTTAATGACCGTTGTTGTGGTATCGATTTTCCTTTTTTTCCATGAAGTCCATTCGGCGGTCATTACGCAGGACGACATTCTCGGGAACTTGGAGTATTGGGACGATCTAGCCAATTCTTATAAGGAGCAGGATGACAGCACACTATATTCCATAGATCAGGCAGGAATACATCCTTTTACATACAATGGGGTCCAATTGGGATGGGTGGTTGGATTGACTCCGGGGGGTTTTATGATATTACCGCTGATCGAAGAAATGGGTGCTTTTCAGTACCTGACCTTCGATACCGTCTTTTCCGAATATCTTCCTGATCCCGACAATCATGAACAGCAGATACACTTTTTCGAAATGCCGGTTATCCACAATATACTTAAGTATAACGCCGCCCATATGGTGAAACTCGGTTATTATGATGAGAATTACCTGAAATCGTTGAATGTTCTTGATGTCGACATCGATGTCAACGAGGTGTCCTTTAACGATAATCGCATCCAATATAACATATCGCTCTGGTTCTCGATAAAAAATCATCTAACGCAGGTCGTTCCTCCCGTCATCGTTTCCGGCCTTGCCTACCTAAATATGAATCCGATACAAAATATTGAGGTAAAACCTCTAATCGGAAAAAACAATTGGGATCAGACATATTTTTTTAATGATTATCTGGAGAAAGGGACCGATGATCCTTATCTCGGATGTGTTCAAGTCTCCGCTGCACAAATAATGAGAAAATGGAAATGGCCGTCAGCGCCGGACTATATGAATATCGACCCCAATTATGACGACCGCGATTTTGCTGGGTCGGGAGGTGCCTTATCCTTTGACGGTAACAACAATACATTTATCTGTCCGGATATCGACAAGGCAGCGCCCCGATATGGCTCGAACACCATAGAATGGAATCACATCCTCAATAATTACGACTTGGTTCCTTGGTGTGAAACGGATACTTGCGAGGCCGTGAAAAAGTATTTATATGATGTCGCCGTTCTGATGTGTCCCGATTTCGGCAATAGTGGAACAGGAAATAGTTTGACAAGAGCTGCGCATTCGATGGTCCAGTTTTTTCGTTACTCTTCTGATGTCGATTACATAGGCGCCGACGAATACAATGAAACCGCCCTTGCAAATATTATCCTGACGCAGTTGCTGTTGGGGGTCCCCATGCAAGCCCAATCTTCGGGAGGAGATGGCCATGCATATGTGATTGACGGGATACGTTACGAAAACGAAAACGATATAAAACTGCATATAAATTTGGGGTGGGGTAACGATAAAGCTGCTTGGGCCAACTATCTTCAAACGAATGTACCGGGTGGCCTTTCGCCCATCAACGGTTTCAACACGAATATCTACCCCGAATCGTACTGCGGATCGCCCGGAGAATATAACGGTAACTGCAAAGATGATGACGGCATCTCCTTTTACAGAGATATATGTCCTTCTGTTTTTAATCCTGATCAAAGAAGATTGTACTATTGCAAAGATCAAGACAACGATGGTTATTGTGAGCATCCCGAAATACCCGAGGCAAGCAATTGTTCAGTCACCTGCGATGAGAGAGAATATAAGGCGAATTATCTTATAAAAATACAATATGGCGCCTATAACAGACCCATGCCTTTTTATGTCGGCTCCGTCTATCACACCGATTCGACGCAATTCGTTGTTAAAAAGGTTTTCGATGATCCCGTCAACAAAATAGCCGATGTCTATATCCTGACGAAAAAAGGACAACCCTTCGGCGGCCATATCGTGTGGGGTGGCTATAGCGGTACGGATCCATACGGGTATGTGGGCGATTCGGACGATTCGAGGCGCGGCTTGTGCCGAGGCGACGATAAAACCATTATACAAGAGGAGGCCTATCTGATAGTTTCAGAAAAAACGGAAGACGGAGAAGTCATAAATGAATATGTTAGAACTAGAGATAACTGCCCTACCATATATAATCCCGATCAAAGGACCAACACTCTTATCTCTTCCAACATCGGTATTGCGTGCGATCTTGACAAGAACGGCATAGACGATACCACCCAGAACAATCTTTACTATGTGGAAGGAAACTCCGCCTTGTCTTATTCTGACAGTGAATCTTCGTCTGTACCTTCTTCCTTTTGCCAATCAACCATTCCGGGAACCTG
>CAYPQK010000045.1:2237-2752 GCA_964412895.1 uncultured Spirochaetales bacterium | reverse complement strand
ATCGCGTCACGGCCGAAGAGGGATATGTTTCCGAAGTGACGGGCGTGAATAAGCTAATGGACAAGAATAACCCCGACACCGCTCAAATGTACGGTGCTCTGTACTACTGTTATTGTGGTATTACAAATGATTTTAAAGATATAAATTGTCCCCAAAATTCATCAGCGCAAGATCGGTGCGGCGTCAATATGGCATCGCCATCAGGTGAACCATTCGACAGAACAAAGGGATTATATAAATGGCGCTCTGCTTCAACTAACAAATCGTGGACCCTTTTACCAAACGCCAGATTCAACAGAAATGTTCGAAAAAATTACGGCGATTGGTCCGAAAACCCAACCGGGGCATTCACGCAAGGATTTAACGAAGACTGGACTTGGCGTTTCGATATGGCCGCGGAAAGATTATCCGAATCAAATTGGTATAAAGAGTTCCCCCTCAGCGGCGTTGCAAGTACTCCGGGTGCCTATATGAAACTTCCCTCGGCGACATATCCGTCCGTCATCCTTTCTTTT
>CAYPQK010000045.1:0-2227 GCA_964412895.1 uncultured Spirochaetales bacterium | reverse complement strand
GGTCACCGCAAGCAACCCCGGCATGTATGTCGTAAACTCGGCTGGCCAACCGGTCGGAGAAAATGTACAAACATATGTGGCGAACGGAGCCCCGAATGTCAATCCGTCCTATTTCAAAAACAACAGAGGAGACTTCGATACCGTAAAAACCAAACCGGCCATGGCCCATACGATAAAGAGGGTGGACCTTCTTCATTCGAAAACTTCATTTTATCGTTTCATACCGTTCGACACGCCTTTCAAAC
Organism: uncultured Spirochaetales bacterium; assembly: GCA_964412895.1. Classification (GTDB taxonomy): domain Bacteria; phylum UBP6; class UBA1177; order UBA1177; family JAKLFG01; genus CALMRE01. The sequence goes on along the minus strand of CAYPQK010000045.1, from coordinate 1,982 downwards.
TTCACAATGAACTCATAGAAGAGATCATGAAAGGCCATTGGTTGGATAATCCTTCCGGACCTGTCGAAGACACACCGATTCCCGGAGAGCCTTGGAGTCGCCCCATCTCCATCTATGGAACGCAGTTCGATGTCGCGGGAAGAGCGATTCTGAAGGAAACAAGGATGCCTTCGGGCTGGATGTCCTATGGAATAGAAAACGACAGAATGGCCGTATACACAAAATATTCTGACGGCACCTATGCCTTGAAAGTCTTGAACTCGGTCGGTAATGTCGAAGATACCTATTCCGTAACCAGCGGTGTCGATTTCTATTTCGGTGCGATGACAAGGAACGAAAATGTTTTGTACCTTGCGGGAAATCTCGAAGTCACCGGATATGTGACTACGGCGGGGTATACTTACTCCTTTGATCAAAAGTTCGGCAAGTTGTCTCTCTCTCCGGCTGCGGGAAGTTATGTCTTTAGTCAGTTGGCGGACCTTCCGTCTCGCTCAAATTCAATGAGACTATTCACTTACAATGGAACAATTTATGCCATTCAGGCGATTGATACCGAGTCTCCCAAGACAGTCAATATCATCAAATATGTCGAGAGCGAAAATCGCTGGGAAATCGCTTCTCGCGTTGAAACAGCGGAACGCGTTGTAATAAAATCAGTGATGGTCAAATCGGCATCGGTACTCTTTCTTTTCAATGGTACTACGAGCAAGCTTTACGAATACAAACCCACTTTGATGGAAAATAACATTGCCGAAGTAGTCACTTTCCCGTCGAGTAATATACGGTTGAGTGACAATGCCGGCGTCTTGACGGCATTGAATCTCGACACCTTCAAGTCTCCTCAACCGGTCGTATATACTCTTAATAGCGATAGCACAGTTGAAGAGCGAACGGTGACCATCGCCGGTTATAATTTCGATATCCTCAACACCACAATCACATCTTACTGTTTACATGATGTGGCAGGTCTTGTGCAAGGCGGAGTTGCACAAAACTTCCGCTGCACCCCCTTCACCCACCCGTGGTACAAGCAGTACTCGATCGGCTCGACCGTCTACAGCGTAGCGGGTAAGGGCAACCGCCTCTATGTCGGGACCGGCAGTGCGATCAAGGTCTACGATATCAGCGACCCGAACGCGCTGGTACTTAAGAGCACCTTCACCACAAATAAGACCGTCTACGACCTCGAAGTCGTCGACGGAGACATCATGTACGCGGCGACCAGTGGCGGCATCTACAAACTCAACACCGTCAACCCCGACACCCTGACCTCGATTCAATTCTACAGCACGCCGTACAACTACCAGTACCGCATCCAGCTCTATAACAACCTGCTCTATGTCGGCGACGACAACGGCATCAACATCCGCGACAAGAACACCTTTGCCCGTCTCGCCTATGTCAACATCGGCTCGACCATGGACTTCGCCATCGCGAACGGCGAACTGGCGATGTACTGGGACGACTTCTGGGATTCGGGCATCGACATCCGCGACGCCGACACCCTCACGCGGAAAGCATGGGACTACGGCTACTGCTCGACCGGAGAACTGACGACCGACCACGGAGCGTTCTACCTCTCCTGCGACGGGTACGAATACCGCTTTGTCGGCCTGCCGAATACCTACCTCGATTTCTTCGAGCTGGACGGCGACATGCGTGAGATGCAGGAGAACTATCTCTACAACGGGTGGGTCTACATCCCCGACGGAAACAAAGTGAAGCTCTCGACGAACAACGCCGTGCCGAGCATCTGCGGAAACGGCATCATCGAGCCGGGCGAGTTCTGCGACGGGAACACCGAAGACTGCGCGATACTCGATCCGAACGAGTGGGACAGCGGCACGGCATACTGTAACAGCACTTGCACTGCTTGGGACACCGGCGACTGCTACTGGTCCGGATGCTGACGGGACTCCTCTAAAAAAAATTATTGTATTTTAAATAAAGAGTACTCCAAGGAAGAATATGAAAAGTTGAGA
>CAYPQK010000044.1:0-23270 GCA_964412895.1 uncultured Spirochaetales bacterium | reverse complement strand
GAGCCGGAGCGACGATGCGCGGGAGCGACTGCTGGCGATGTTTTCGGCGTGCGCCGAGGCGGCCAAGGCGAAGCCGGGGCCGTGCCAGCTCTACGGTAAAATTCAGTATGTCGAGAACTTTCCCGATGTGACGGTGAAGGTGGTCGAGAATTTCCCCGACCTGAAGGTGAAGGTGGTCGAGAATTTTGCCGACAAGCCGGGGCTCTGGAAGATCGTGCAGAACTTTCCCGACTACAAGATAAAGATGGTCGAGAACTTCCCCGATATCAAAGTGCAGTTCGTCGAGAACTTCCCCGGCTGCGTGAAGTGAACGGGATCCTATCCCAAACGAGCCGACTCGGCAGCAACATGTCCGGCCAATGCAGTAACGAAAGTTCTTAAACTTGTCATCGGTGACAGCTCAACAAATTCACCAGTACTTACTGCACTCCGAGGCGCCGAGATAACAGCTGCGGTCGTGTAGAGTTGCTCCTGCACCAATCGTTGGCACAGAAGATCGTATCGCTTAAGGTATGACGCTCCCTTGAATTCCTCGAAAACGGGAAAGTGCGACGATTTTGTCGCAACCGGACTGCGGGATTTGAGCGAATCTTCAACCATCATCATCCAGCCGACGAATGGACGCGGTTGTTTACCGAAAGCCTCCTCACGGAATGCTGTCCAAATATCTTGCGCGGTACCAATGGCTTCCTCGGCACGATTGTTGAAGTTGTTGCCAAATGAACCGACATGACTCTTTAATTCGATAGCGGCAATCAATTCACCTTTATAGGTAACCAGCAAATCCCAGAGTTTTGTAGGGCGGAAGTAACCCGGCAGAGCGAGCATTGCTCGGTTCCGGTGAATTTCGGCATGGGTCAATCCGTTGGCCCTTATGATGTCAAGCGCTAGGGCCAAGAAACCATCCATGTTCTTGCCGGCAGTGACACTTGCCCTTTCGCCTTGGTCAGCTTTTCCCGACTCTATTTGTTTTTGTCGCGCTGCTTCGCGGTTTCCCCAAAAAGCTTTCACGGCTTCATGGGCCTTTTGCTCGTAATTGACAAGATTCAATGTCATCTATTCTCCCTTGCCTCCGAGTGTAGATTGTTCTTCGCGGCTTAGACCATACAATGTGAACACAGCGCGATTGCATGCTTGCAAATCCCGCTTGACAGCAGCATCCGCCAGTTCTCTCCGCAACAACTCCGGGACCTCTTCCCAGTGTGGGATACGAATGCGGCGCAGATATTGCGCTTGGAACCGCAGGAAACCACCATGCATTTTGGTCGAATAAGTCTCCATGAAAAGCTTGGTGACGGATGAAAGTAGCACAGCCTGCAAGGCCCGCAAGTCCCAGTTGTCGGATATGACATAGTAAAGGTTGTGGTGCGGGTAGAGTGCCCCCTCTTCAAACACTATATGCGCGCCCCCTTTGATGTCGGGGATCAGAAGCTTTGGTCTTGATCTCAAAGCAGGAGTTATCCGATCAATTGTGCGATACCAGTTGGCCGGAATTTTCTGAGCACAATGACGACCCGCGATTGTTTCCCGATGTGTTTCTAAATAGCGACGAAGCCTTGGATAATTGCTCAGATCAACAAGGCGTCCGTCATCCGCAAACGGATTTATGACGCCCTGCCCACACCACTTCACCTTACCGGATATGATGTCTTTCGTTGTTGCCAGAGGAAGCTTACGATCCGGTTCTACATCAAGAGCATCGTAATCTCCGATGAAAGCCTTATCCGCGCCGGTTGCTACACCTATACCAACTTTACATCCAACTTTTTCCAAACAAGGAAATTTCTGCTCGAGACGACGGATCAAAGCCATTTGATTCGATGACTCCAGTAGCCACGGCTCAGAACCATTTGTGACTCGTGTCATTTCACGCACAGAGCCTTCTTTTCTCGGCAAAGTTTGTGCCCGAAGCACCTCGGCCAAGTTCGCCAGAATCACCCGGTCGATAGCCGGACGACGGGCGATACGAGTTGTTCCGGGAACTTCCCGACTGATGACGGTGATGGCAGGATAGGCAATCACATCGGAATGGAATGCCGGGGTATCTACCATGTCGACATGGATTTTCAGGTGAAAATGCTTGGCCACGAGGCTTCGCAGCGGTCCACCATAGCGATTCTTCATCCAACGATCCGAACAGATGAAACCTACGCTACCTCCCAACGCCAATAGAGACAAAGATCTCTCAATGAACGGGATGTAGAGGTCGGCTCGGTCATACATCGTGCGGTAACGATCCCGGTACTCAGCCAACAGCGGGGCCGGTATTAGCTCCTGCCGAACATAAGGCGGATTTCCGACCACGAAGTCGAATTGACCATCCAATGGAGAGAGCAAAAAGTCCCCTTGCAATAGCCAGCGATCCGCAAGAAAATTCGCTGTGCCGGCAGCCAAGCCTTCTTGCCTGAGCAAAGAAACCACCGCCGTATGTGTTGTGCTATAACTCTCACGATGTAGTTCTACGGCACGAACGGCATTACCCAAGGTTTCCACTACCGTCAATTTATTTCCTTTCGCGGTGCGCCAGGCCTTCATGAGTCTGTCCAAAATAGGCAACAGAAAATCACCACCACCGAAAGACGGCTCCAAGAGTCGTTTTTCGTGAAGCGGCTGATCAGGAGTGTACCCCACTAGGTCCAGAATGAACTCCACAACCTCCCGACGGGTAAAGATGGCGCCACGAGAATCCGTTTCTGTGGTTACGGATAATTTTTCAATCGCAGCAAACACATCGGGAAAGCTAAGACTCTCAAAATCGTTGTGGAAGTCGAAACTGAGTTGTTTTGATGACAAGGTCTTCGCCCCACTAAACTTGATTGCAGTTTACCTAGCCAAAGAATTGAAGTCAACTTTCGCGCGTGCAACCTTTTTCTTGCCTCGGCGGTCAGACCAAAGTATAGTCGCGACGGTCCTTAGGGAGTCGGCATGACACGCTACATCCTCGGCATTTCAGCCTTTTACCACGACTCCGCCGCCGCCCTCATTGCCGACGGCCGCATCATCGCCGCCGCGCAGGAAGAACGCTTCACCCGCATCAAGCAGGACTCCCACTTCCCCCTCGAAGCGGCCAAGTTCTGCCTCTCCTACGCCGGGGTGACGGTGTCGGAACTCGATGCGGTGGTCTTCTACGATAAGCCGCTCCTGAAGTTCGAGCGCCTGCTGGAGACCTACTACACCTTCGCGCCGCGCGGCCTCAAACAGTTCCTCTCGTTCGTCCCGGTCTGGATAAAGGAAAAACTCTTCCTCAAGAAACTCATCCGCGACGCACTGAAAACGCTCGACCCCGCCGGCGATCCGCTGAAAGTGAAACTGCTCTTCCCCGAACACCACCTCTCCCACGCCGCGTCGGCCTTCTTCCCGTCGCCCTACGAAGAGGCCGCCATCCTCACGATCGACGGCGTCGGCGAATGGGCGACCGCCACCATCATGCACGGCAATGGGAACGACATAAAACCGCTCAAGGAACTCCGCTTCCCCCACTCTCTGGGCCTGCTATACTCCGCCTTCACCTACTTCCTCGGCTTCAAGGTCAACTCGGGCGAATACAAACTGATGGGGATGGCCCCCTACGGCAACCCCGCATCGCCCAAGATACAAGAATACCGCGATAAGATACTGACCCATCTCATCGACCTGCGCGACGACGGCTCCATCGGGATGGACCAGGACTACTTCCGCTACGGCACCGACCTCAAGATGATCGACGAGGCGAAGTGGGCGGTGCTCTTCGGCTTCCCGACCCGCCCGGTCGAAAGCCACATAGAACAGCACCACTGCGACCTCGCCTTCGTCATCCAGCAGATACACGACGAGATAGTGCTCAAGATGGCGGCCGAGGCGAAACGGCTCACCGGGGCGAAGCATCTCTGCCTCGCGGGCGGATCGGCGCTCAACTGCGTGTCGAACGGGAAACTGCTCAAAAGCGGCCTCTTCGACGGCATCTGGATACAGCCTGCCGCCGGTGACGCGGGTGGCGCACTCGGCGCGGCGCTCGCGGTCCACTATCAGTACTACGGCACGCCGCGTGCCGCCGATGGAAAGAACGACTCGATGCAGGGCGCCTACCTCGGCCCCGAATACTCGGAACTCGATGCCGAGCTCATGGCGCGCAAGCATAAGGCGGTCTACCACCGGATCGGCGACTTCGAGAAACTCATCGACCTCGTCACCGACCACCTGACCCACGGCAAGGTCGTCGGCTGGCATCAGGGCCACATGGAGTGGGGTCCGCGGGCGCTCGGCAACCGGTCGATACTCGGCGACGCGCGTAACGCGGAGATGCAGAAGAAACTCAATCTCAAGATAAAATACCGCGAGGGATTCCGCCCCTTCGCCCCGTCGGTGCTCGCCGAAAGTTCGCCCGAATTTTTCGACCTCCGGCAGGCTTCGCCCTACATGCTCCTCATCGCCGATGTGTTGAAAGAACGGCGCAAAGAACTCCCCGCGAACTATCACGAACTGCCGCTGTTCGACAAGCTCTATATGACCCGCAGCGATGTCCAGCCGATCACCCATCTCGACTTCTCGGCGCGGATACAGACGGTCCACAAAGAGACCAACCCGCGCTACCACCGGCTCATCAGCCGCTTCAAGGAGAAGACCGGCTACGGCGTCATCGTCAACACCAGCTTCAATGTCCGCGGCGAACCGATCGTCTGCACCCCCGAGGATTCGTTCGCCTGTTTCATGGCGACCGAGATAGATACGCTGGTCATCGGCGACCTCCTTTTTATAAAGGAAGAACAGCCCGACTGGAACGACCACGACAAATGGAAACGGACCTTTGCGCTCGACTAGGAGGATACGATGGAGTTCCTGAGAGACATCTGGGGCTTTCTGAAAGAACGGAAAAAATGGTGGCTCCTGCCGATGATCGTGGTCCTGCTCCTGATCGGCGCGCTCATCGTGCTGTCGAGCGGATCGGCGGTCGCCCCCTTCATCTACACGCTCTTCTAGGGAGTTGACGGTGGCACGCAAGACGGTCCTCGAAACACTCGCGGTACTCGCCCTCGCGGCGCTGATCTTCCATCTGTGGCTGAGTCACGCGTGGCTCCTGTACCTCGCGACGGCGCTTCTCATCCTTGCGATATTCCCCAACCCGCTGGCGACCCTCATCACGAAGGGGTGGCTCAAATTCTCCGAACTGCTCGGCGCGCTCATGTCGCGCCTTATCATGTCGTTGATATTCTTTTTCTTCCTCACGCCGCTCGCGTTCGTGTACCGCATCTTCAACCGCGCGGCGGCCGACCATTTCCTGAAAAAGCGCGACAGTTACTGGCGCGTCGTCGAAGGAAGTTTTTCTAAAGAGTCGTTCGAAAAACCGTGGTGATCACCGCATCCTTCTGAGCCGCGCGATGAAGAAGACATCGCGGTTGTCGAGGAGCGACGATATCGTGTAGTAAGCCTTTTCCACCTTGAACTCGGGGTGTTTCTGTACGAACCGCTGTATCTGATCGGTGGTCTCTTCGCGGGTGAAGGTGCAGACCGAGAACAGCAGCGTACCCGTGGGCCGGACATAGCGCGCCGCATTCTCGAGTATCGTCGCGGCGAGCCGCGCCCCCTGCGCCCCGTCGGTCGGTTTTTTCAGCCACTTCACCTCGGGATGACGCCGCACGGTGCCGAGCGCCGAACACGGAGCGTCGAGCAGGACCGCATCGAAGCGGTCGTCCCACTCGGATCGATAGGCCGCGCCGTCCTGCAGGCGGATATCGACATTGTTGCGTCCCGCCCGCAGGAGCGCCTCGGCGATGTTCTTGAGTTTATACGGGTTGACATCGGCGGCGGTCACGCGGCCGGTCGGCCCCAAAAGCCACGACAGGAATATCGTCTTGCCCCCCGGCGCGGCGCACAGGTCGAGCACCTGTTGCCCCGGTTCGACCGCCATGTCGATGACGGCGAGCTGACTCGACTCGTCCTGAATGTGGACATCGGACCATTCGCGGATCATGCTCCAGGTCACCGCGCGGTCGGTGTAGATGCCGTAGGGACTTATCGCCGCCGCCTCGGCCGTCACCCCGAGCGCCTGCAACTCGGCGATGACCGCCGCGCGCCGCGTCTGGTCACCCTCGACCCGCAGGGTGATGCCCAGCGGCGTATTGGCGAAACCGAGATATTTGTAGCGGTACTTCTTCCCCACGAGGTCGCCGATGAGGTCGGCCAGCCAGTCGGGGAACGAATGCCAAGTGCGGTAGAACCGGTCGCGGTCGAGCCCGAGCAGGTGGAACATCCGGAAACGCGACGGGCCGAGGCGCAGTATCTCGCGCAGGGTGAAGTTGGTGAAGCCGGCCGCCTCGCGGCGCGACGAACTCTTGACGATGTCGACCGCCTCGCTCACGATCTGAGCGGCGTCGCGGTTGTGCATGAACAGCATCTGATACGCGGCGATCCGCAGATGCGCCAGCACCTCGCGATCGATGCGACCCACCGGCTTTTTGCACGCCTGCTCTATCCAGAAATCGAGGTGGGCGAGGTTCCGTATCGTCCCGTAGGTCAGTTCGGTGATGAAGCGGCGTTCGGAAAGCGAGTAGATATCGAGCGTGTTGTTGAGCAGTTCGTTGATGAACAGCGACCGCTCCAACACCTTGCGGACGAGCGACGCGGCGGTGATCTTCGGGTTCTGCGCCCGCTGTCCTATCAGCATAGCCGTTCCCCCGCCGTCGGCCGGTAGCCGGCAATGAAGGAGGCGGCGGGCATACAGTTCTTGCACTCGGGCTGGACCTCGGTGAGGAACAGTCCCCCTTCGCCGCAGGCGACGGTGAAGCCTTTCTTCTCAACCGCGACGATCTCTCCCGGTGCGCCGGTGACATCGGGACGCCACTGCGCCGAACCGATGAGGAGGAGTTTGTCGCGGAACCGTGCCCGGACACCGGGGTTGAAGGCAAAGGCCCGTATCATGCGGTGCAGTTCGAGCGCATGTCTGGTCCAGTCTATGACGAGATCCTCTTTCTTTATCAGTTTGGTGTAACTCGCCTCGCCGGTCTGCGGGGTACGGGTGAAGCGGCCCGCCGTAAGGTCGTCCCAGTTACGGTCGAGCAGGTCGACCGACTGGGCGATGAGCCGCCCGAAAAGCTGTCCCGCCGTTTCGTCGGAGCCGACCGCGAGCGGCGCCTGATAGACGATGTCGCCGGTGTCGAGTTCTTTATCCATGACCATGACCGTGGTGCCGGTGGTGTCGTCACCGTTAAGCACCGACGCCTGCACAGGTATCGGCCCGCGGTACTTGGGCAGAAGCGAGAAATGGACATTGAGCGGCGCTATCTTGGGCAGGGCGAGTATCCGTTCGGGCAGTATCTGGCCGTAGGCCACCACGAGATAGAGATCGGGCGTGAAGTCGCTGATGATGCGGTGCGCCTCGTCGCCTTTCATCGAGAGATCATACACCGGCAGGCCGAGTTCGAGCGCTCTTTTTTTCACCGGGGTCTGCGAGAGTTTGCCGCCGCGACACCGGATCTTATCCTTGCGGGTGAATACTATGAGGTTCGATCCTTTCCGGTGCGCGAGATCAAGGAAGGGAACGGCGCACTCAGGACTTCCCATACAGACGATATTCGGCCTCATCTTCCTCCGGATCGAGCTCTTCGACGAACTTTTTGACCTTACCGAGGGCGAGGTTTTTCTTGAGGCGCGATATGCGGTCGATGAAGAGCTTCCCATCGAGATGGTCGATCTCGTGCTGGATGCAGACCGCCTCAAGCCCCGCGGCGCGCCGCTCGTGCGTCTTCCCGTCGAGGTCGCGCCAACGGTAGGTGACGATGCGGGCCCGTTTGACCGCCGCGCGGTAACCGGGGACCGACAGACACCCTTCCTCCAGCTCCTCTTCGCCCCCTTCGCTTTTCACTATCTCGGGATCGACAAGCGCCTCGGGCGTGTAATCGCACCGCGTCTTTTTCTGTTCCTCTTCGGACAGCGCCTCCCAGGTCAGGTACCCGCGGTCGACTATCACCAGCCGCACCGACCGTCCCACCTGCGGCGCCGCAAGACCGAGTCCGTGGGCCGCTTTGAGCGTTTCGACCATATCGGCGGCGAGTTCGCGGACATCCGGCGTTATATCGGGTATCTCGGCCGCCCGCTTTTTCAGGAGCGCGGAACCGGCCACCTCTATCGTGCGCAGGGTCATCATTCCCTCCTCTTATGGACACCGCGCCAGTATAAGGAAAAATGTCCCGATGTAAAGCGTCCGGCGCTCCGGCGCCTATTTTTTTATTGAAAAATCGGCGCAGTTCGCTACTATAGGGGCCGCTGAATGACCATTTGCAAAGGGTGGACCATGAACAGAGCGTATCTGATACTGATAGCGGCGACCCTGTTTGCCGCGATGATCGTCTTCAATGCCTGCGGCCCCGGCGAAGAGGATATCGACCTGACGGTCGACTGTTCGGCCAACGGCGACGCCGACTGCGACTACGCCGATCATTGCGTGGAGACCGAGGTGCTCGACCAGAGCGGCTTCCCGACCGGCGAGATAAAGTACGAATGCACCCCGCGCGAAACCTGTTCCTACGAGATGCAGGACTGTCCGATGGGCTGGTACTGCGAGACGACCGGCTACTGCTTCAAGGGCGACGCCCCCCTGCCCGACACTGCCCAGCCCGACAACAACCTGCCTGACAACACCCTGCCCGATACCGACACCACGCTCCCCGACGGCGACACCGATGCCGACACTGCGCAACCCGACATAGACACCACACAGCCCGACGGCGACACCGATACCGACACCGTTCAGCCCGACAACGATACCGATACGACCCAGCCCGATACCGTCGTCCCCGACACCGATACCACCGGCGTGCTCGACTTCACCGAGACCTTCGAGAACGGCGCGGGCAACTGGACGCTCGAAGGCGACTGGCAGATCGGCGCCCCCGGCTACGGCGTCTTCGCCCCCAACGCCGGCGCGAACTGCGCCGGAACCAACCTGACGGGCACCTACAGCAACAACGCCGACGCCAAGATGACGCTCAACCAGCAGCTTTCGATACCGGGCGGCGCGGCCGAACCGGTCATCGAATTCTACGGCTATGTCAATGCCGAGGGCTCTTCGATGATCGCCAACGACTATGTCGAGGTGCTGATAAAGAAATCGACCGATACCTGGGAGAGCGCCACCAAGGCGGTCTTCACCGTCGGCCCGTACCTTGATTCCTCGAAGACCAAACTGACCGGCAATACGAACAATTCCGACACCGTCTGGCGCCTCTACAGCGCGAGCCTTTCGGCGGTCAAGGGGGAGTCGGTCCAGATCGCGTTCCGGTTCCGCTCCGACAGCAGTTCCGCCGCCGCCGGCATCTATATCGACGACCTCCACATTCACTAAATTTTCAGGAAAAAGCGTTACGGCGCGATGATGAAGCGCGCCCCCGGTTCCCGCTGGAGGGTGAGTTTCCGCAGCTGCCGTTCGAGCTGACTCTTCGAATCGACCGCCCAGAGGTTCTCCAGTTTCAGGTACAACTGCAGGGTGACATAGGCGTCGGCGAGCGCCCGGTGCATCGTCCCCAACTGCTTGAGGTTGAGGAAGTTCTTGAGCGTCGCGAGCCGGTAGTTGGGCGATCCGAGGAATTTCTTGCGCGCGGCGGGAAGGGTATCGTAATAATTCAGTGTGCGGTCGATGCCGAGCAGTCGCATCTGCGCCATGAGAAAGCCGCTGTCGAATTCGACATTGTGCATCACCACGATATCGTCGCCGATGAAGTCGAGCAGTTCGGGAATGGCGACATCGAGCGTGACGGCGTGTTCCACCATCAGGTCGGTGATGCCGTGGACACGCACCACCTCGGCCGGTATGGGGCGGCCGGGATTGACCAGCGCGTCGTAGATGCCGGTTATGAGGTGATCGCTCCACTTGACCGCGCCGATCTCGACGATGCGGTCCTCCTTGGCGAACTCGAGCCCCGTCGTCTCGAAATCTATGACCGTCACCGCATCCATCAGATACCTCCAACGCGTGCGGCAAGCCTAGTCGCGCCGACGGGTCAGGTCAATATTTTTGATTCGTTAGTACTCCTTTGAGCGCGATCCCTATTGTTGACTTTTCCGTTTCATGGGATATAGTCGCGTGATTTTTTGCTTATTAATACGGTAAAGAGATAGGAGTTACGCGATGAGCGGCAATCTTCAGGACCAGACCAAGACCTTCGAGAACAAGATCAAGGACATCAGCGAATACCTCAAATCGAATGTCCTCTCCCCCGCCGAACAGGAGAAGGAGAAGATACTCGCCGAGGCCAACGCCGAGAAGGAGCGCATCATAGCGCAGGCCGAAAAGAAGGCCGAACAGATAGTTCACGCCGCCGAAGAGAAGGCGCGCCTGACCCTCTCCACGATGGAGTCGTCGCTGCGCCTCGCCGCGCGGCAGTCGGTCGACACGCTCAAGATCACGCTCGAAAAAGAGGTCTTCTCGCAGACGGTCGGCGCCGGACTCAAAGGGGCGCTGTCGAACACCGAAGTGATGAAGAGCCTGCTCACCGAGGTCATCCGCCAAACCGTCGCCGCCGGCGCGGGGCAGGTGGCCATAGCCTTCTCCGACGACATGAAAAAACAGCTCGGCGACTTCGTGAAGAGCGAGATCGCGGCGAAGGGCGCCGCGGGGATCACCCTGTCGGACGAAAAGGTCCCGGCCGGTTTCGCGGTCATCTTCAAGGACAAGGGGTTCACCTACGAGTTCACCCACGAGGCGCTGGTGGAGCTCATGAGCGAGTTCCTCCGCTCCGAGATCCGTTCGTATCTGTTCAAGTAAGCGGCGGGGCCGGGCGATACCATGAACTTCAATCACTATCTCGTCGGCGCGCTTCCCAAACTGACTTGGGACAGCCAGCTTCCCTCGACGCTCGAGAAGTTCCTCGACGACAACTGGTATCAGCTCGAATCGCTCTACGATCCGCTGAAGGACATCCTCCTGCAGAACGATCTCTATAACATCGAACTGGTCCTCCATTCGCAGCTCCCCAAGAGCGCGGCGGGGATACCGACCGAGCCGAAGCCCATCGAGATCTACAAGCCGAACTACCTCGAGGTCGACGATATCGTCAAGTTCCTGCAGGACCCGTTCCACAATCTTCCCGACGACAACTTCCCCGAATTCATACTCGACTATTTCCTCCAGTATCGCACACCGCAGGAGCGGGTCGATCATCTCGAAGATCTCTTCATCAGTTACTTCGTCTACCTGCAGAACTGCGAACGGCGCTTCATCCGCTACTACGGCCGTATCGCGACGGTCATCCGCACGGTGCTCGCCGCCCAGCGTATCCTGCAGTTGGGGCTCAACCTTGAGGAGCACCTGAAGGGCGACCCGTATATCGTCCAGACGATACTCGAGAACCGCGCATCGAGCGATCTCGGGCTTAAAAGCATATTCCCCGAGATCGTCGACATCATCAACCTCTTCACCCACGAACCGGTCGAACTCGAACACGAACTCGACCGGATACGGTTCAAGCTGATGGAGGAGGTCGGGCAGGAATCGCCTTTCGGCGACCATATCATCCTGTCGTACATCATCGGCTTTCAGGTGCGCGACATCTGGAACACGCTCAATAAGGAGCGGGGCGACCTGATGCTCGCCCACATCATGAAAGGATAACGGAACGGAGATAGCGGCATGACCACGGAGAGACAGAACGCAACGGGACGGATCGTCGCGGCGCAGGGCAACCTGATGACCGTCGAGTTCGACGGGATCGTCCGCCAGAACGAGGTGACCTTCATCAAGACCGAAGGCCAGCGCCTCAAGGGCGAGGTCATCGAGATCAGCGGCAATCTGGCCAAGGTACAGGTCTTCGAGTTGACCCGCGGCATCACCTGCGGCGATACGGTCGAGTTCGACGGCGACCTGCTGACGGTCGAGTTGGGTCCCGGCCTGCTGAAAAGCATCTACGACGGCCTGCAGAACCCGCTGGAACTGGTGGCGGAGCAGGCGGGCTACTTCCTGCCGCGCGGCGTCTACCTCATCCCGCTCTCCCGCACCGCGAAGTGGGACTTCACCCCGACCGCGAAGGTGGGCGACACGGTCGAAAAGGCCGACTACCTCGGCACCGTGCCCGAAGGGGTCGTCACCCACCGCATCATGGTCCCCTTCACCTTCATCGGGAAAGGGAAGATCCGTTCGATCGCTCCGGCCGGTTCCTACACGATAGAGCATGAGATCGCGGTCATCGAGGACGAACACGGCGTCGCCCACAAGGTGACGATGCTCCAGCGCTGGCCCGCGAAATTCCCGATCCGTTTCGGCCAGCGGATACTGCCGGTGGAACAGCTCACCACCGCCTGCCGCATCATCGACGGCGCCTTCCCGGTGGCGAAGGGCGGCACCTTCTGCACCCCCGGCCCCTTCGGCGCCGGCAAGACGGTGCTCCAGCATCAGATATCGAAATACGCCCATATACAGGTCGTGGTCGTGGTCGCCTGCGGCGAACGGGCCGGCGAGGTCGTGGAACTGCTCAAGGAGTTCCCGGAACTCGACGATCCGGCGACCGGCCGCAAACTCATCGACCGTACCTGCATCATCTGCAACACCTCCTCGATGCCGGTCGCGGCGCGCGAATCGTCGGTCTATATCGGCACCACCATCGCCGAGTATTACCGCCAGATGGGGATCGACTGCCTGATGCTCGCCGACTCGACCTCCCGCTGGGCGCAGGCGCTCCGCGAGATGAGCGGCCGTCTGGAGGAGATACCGGGTGAAGAGGCGTTCCCCGCCTATCTTTCGTCGCGTATATCGGAACTCTACGAACGGGCAGGCGTCCTGAAACTCAAGGACGACACCACCGGATCGCTCACCATCGGCGGCGCGGTCAGCCCCGCCGGCGGCAACTTCGAGGAACCGGTCACCCAGTCGACGCTCGCGGTGGTCGGCTGTTTCCTCGGTCTGTCGCGCGGCCGTTCCGACGCCCGCCGTTTCCCCGCCGTCGATCCGCTCATCAGCTGGTCGAAATATAACGATCGCTTCGCCGAATTCGGCGATGAGACGACCCGGCGCCGCATCGAGATCGCGAAGAAGGCACACCGGGTGCTCTTCGCCGCCGACGAGATCGGCAAGAAGATGTCGGTCGTCGGTGAAGAGGGTATCGGCCGCGACGACATGGTCACCTTCCTCAAAGGGGAATTCTACGACGCCGTCTTCCTCCAGCAGAACGCGTTCGACAAGGTCGACACCGCCACCGATATCGCGCGGCAGACCGAACAGCTCGAACTGGTGGAAATGGCGCTCGACGCCGAGCTTTCGTTCGATTCGCACGATTCGGCCCGCCGTTTCTTCCTGACCCTGCAGGACAAGGTCATCCAGTGGAACTACACGGCGAAGAACGACGCGGCCTACGCCGACCGCAAGGAAACCGTACTGAAAACGCTGAAAGGACATACCCATGGTTAAGACCTACAACCGTATCGAGAAGATCAAAGGCAGTATCGCCCAGATCCGCGCCGAGGGGGTCAAACTCGGCGAACTGGCGCAGGTCAAGATGCGCGACGGCCGCTCGTCGCTGGCCGAGGTCATCAGCTTCGACGGCGACAAGGTGACGCTCCAGATCTACACCGGCACCAAGGGCGTATCGACGGGCGACTCCATCCGCTTCCTCGGGAAACCGATGCAGGTGGCCTGCGGCGACGCGCTGTTGGGCCGCGTCTTCAACGGCTCGGGCGTCCCGATGGACAGCGGCCCCGAGGTAATGTCGGAGAAGGTCGAGATCGGCGGACCGTCGTTCAACCCGACCAAACGCATCATCCCGAAACGGATGATCAAGACCAACATACCGCTCATCGACATGTTCAATTCACTGGTCCGGTCGCAGAAGATACCGATCTTCTCGATACCCGGCGAACCGTACAACGAACTGCTGGCGCGCATCGCGTCGCAGACCGACGCCGACATCATCATCCTCGGCGGCATGGGACTCAAGTTCGACGACTACGCCTTTTTCCACCAGTATTTCTCGAAGACCGGCGCGATGGAAAAGACCACGATGTTCATCCACCTCGCCTCCGACCCGGTGGTCGAATGCCTGCTCGTCCCCGATATGGCGCTCGCGGTCGCCGAACAGTTCGCGGTGAAGAATAAGAATGTGCTCTGCCTGCTGACCGACATGACCGCCTTCTCCGATTCGCTCAAGGAGATATCGATATCGATGGAAAAGGTCCCGTCGAACCGCGGCTATCCCGGTTCACTTTACTCCGATCTGGCCGCCCGCTACGAAAAGGCGGTCGATATCGAAGGCTCCGGCTCCATCACCATCATCGCCGTCACGACCATGCCGGGCAATGATGTCACCCACCCGGTCCCCGACAACACCGGCTACATCACCGAAGGTCAGTTCTATCTGCACGGCGGCGTCATCAACCCGTTCGGCTCGCTCTCACGCCTTAAACAGCAGGTCATGGGGAAGGTCACCCGCAAGGACCACTCCGACCTTGCCAACGCGATGATACGGCTCTATGCCGACGCGAAAAAGGCGCGCGACCGCGAATCGATGGGCTTCCGCCTGTCGAACTGGGACAAGAAACTGCTTGCCTACGCCCGGAAGTTCGAGACGCGGATGATGGACCTCGAGGTCAACCTCGACATAGAAGAACAGCTCGATCTGGGCTGGACCATACTCGCCGAATGCTTCGACCGGCACGAGGTCGGCCTCAAGGCGGAATGGATAACGAAATACGGCAAATGGAAAGGTAAGGCGGCCTGACGATGGCGCAACTGAAACTCAACAAGACCGAGCTCAAGAACCAGAAGAATCTGCTCGACCAGCTCACCAAATACCTACCGACCCTCCAGCTCAAGAAACAGCAGCTGCAGGCCGAGGTCGAGACCTGCCGCGGCCAAGTGCAGCGGGTCGAAGAGGAGATGGGGGCGCGGTACCGCAAACTCGATTCGTGGTCGATACTCTTTTCCCAGCGGCTCACGGTCGACATGTTCGACTACCTCGAGATCGCCGGGATAACGACCGACAAGGAGAATATCGCCGGCATCGATGTCCCGGTCTTCACCGGCATCTCGTTCAAGGAGCGCCCGTACGGCTTCTTCATCATGCCGGTGTGGCTCGACAAGGCGATCAAGGAACTGCGCGAACTCATCGCCTTGCGCGAGAAGATCAAGGTGATGCAGAAGAAACTCGAACTGCTCGTCGAAGAGCTGCGCCAGACCAACATCAAGGTGAACCTCTTCGAGAAGCGGATGATCCCCGAATGCCGCGAGAACATCCGCAAGATACGCATCTTCCTCGGCGATCAGGAGATCGCGGCCATCTGCAACGCGAAGATCGCCAAAGATAAACTCAAACGCAGGGAACAGCTCGAGGCTGAGGCGGAGGCGGCGGCGTGATAGAACGGATGCGTAAACTGCTCGTCATGGGCCCCGGAACGCGCAAGGAGGAATTCCTTGCCCGCCTGCAGGCCGCCGGCATAGTGCAGGTGGAGCCTTACAAGGGGAGCGACCAGCGCATCGACGGCCGCTCGACCACGCCGCTCAAGGCCGACCTCGCCCTCACCGCCTACCGTACCCTCCAGCGGTACGAAAAGCAGGCTCGGCTTGAGAAAGCGGCGATCCCGACGGAGACCTGCGCGCTCGCCCCTCAGCAGATCGTGGACGAACTGCCTAGACTTGAGGACAAGATACGCATCCTGCGCGACAAGATACAGCAGCTCACCAACAAACTCGAATCGATAGAGCCGTGGGGCGATTTCGACCTCGCGGCGCTCGACGCGCTCCGCAAACGGGGGCGCCTGACCATCCAGTTCTGGGAGGTCTCGCACAACTACGCCGACAACCTCGTGATAGAGGGAGCCATCGCGGTGTGCGAGGTGACGGTCGATCCCGAGCGGCGCTACTTCCTCTCGTTCTCCGAAAAACCGCTGCAACTCGCCGACTGCCTCGAGATCCGCTATGACGAGGATCATCGGTCGCTCACGGGACGCATCGACGCCCTGAAGAAGGAATTCGCCGACACGACCGGCCGTATCTATGCGATGATCAGCGCGACCGACGCCGTCTTCCGCCACTACCTCCACGAACTCGACCTTTTCCTCTACGGCACCGCCGCATGGGGCATGGTGAAGCTGTTCGACGACGCCGTATTCGTCCTGCAGGCGTGGTGCCCCGCCCATGCCGAAAAAGAGCTGGCGACGATAGCGAACGACTTCCCGATACAGATAGAAGAGATCGAACCGGACGCGGGCGAACGGATACCGACCCTCATGCAAAACGATGGCGCGCGGGCGCTCGGACAGGACCTCGTGAAGATCTACGACACCCCGTCGTATCAGGACTGGGACCCGAGTTCGTGGATATTCTTCTCGTTCCTCGTTTTCTACTCGATGATCTTCGGCGACGCCGGCTACGCGCTCACCATCATCGTGATACTGCTCTGGGTCAAGCGCAAGGTGAAGAACCCATCGCCGGCGCTCACCCGCTTCTTCAACCTGTCGCTGGCGCTCTCGGGCGGCGCGACGGTATACGGCCTATTGACCGGCGGCTTCTACGGCTTCTCGGCCGACAACCCCATCTTCGGGTGGCTCGTCAGCCTCGCCCTCATCAATACCGACATCCGTCAGGAAGGGGTGCTCGGCAACATGATGACCATCTCCATCGTCATCGGACTCATCCATATCACCGTCTCGCTCATCCTGAAATCGGGACGGCTCATATTCTCGCAGAAAAATTGGATCGGCGCCCTGCCCAACATCGGCTGGATGCCGGGCATCTGGGGTTTCTACTTCTGGGCCTCGCTTAAGGAGACCGACCCCGTCACCGCCGCCATCGCCTTCAAGGTCTTCGTCGCAGGAGTGCTGGTCGTCTTCTTCACGAGCGCCGGCACCTGGAAACCGATACGGCTTACCCTCGTGGGTCTTTACGGTGTCTACAACGGCGTCCAGTTCTTCGCCGACATCCTCTCCTATCTCCGCATCTTCGCGCTGGGCCTTTCGGGCGCCCTCATCGCCCAGAATTTCAATATGCTCGCGATGATGGTCTGGAACGCCGGCCCGCTCTACTTCACCATCATCCCGGCGACCCTCATCTTCGTCGCGGGACATGCGCTCAACCTCGTCCTGTGCATCATGGGCGGCGTCATCCACGGCCTGCGTCTCAACTTCCTTGAATGGTACCGCTGGAACTTCGACGGCGGCGGCCGGCCGTTCAAGGCATTCAAAAGCCTGCTGACCTCCCGGTAAGATACCTCCCCGATAAGGTTGATTTTTCCCGTTGGGTTAGTATGCTGACACGCGGTTTATTTTAAGGTACCTGCGAGGAGACTGTCATGCAGAACCTCTGGAAGGCGCTGTGCGGCCTGACCGAGAAACACCCCTATATCGTGCTGACGATCCTGTCGTCGTGCATTTTCTTCCCGCTGCTGGGCAGTTATCCGCTGCTCGGCCAGTGGGAAACGCACTACGGCCGCGTCGCGATGGAGATGGTCGCCAACAAGAACGGCATCTGGGACTGGTTCCTCGATCCCATATACCTCGGTTACTACAACTTCTGGAGCAAACCGATCCTCTGCTTCTGGATGGTCATCCCCTTCTACGAGATACTCGGTCCGACCGAATGGGCGACCCGCCTCCCCTTCGCCATCAACGGCGTGCTGGGCATCCTGCTCCTTTACTGGACGGTGAAGCGTTTCTTCCACGGCGACCACGCCCGCGCCTTCGTATCCTCCCTCATCCTGATGCTCACCCCGTTCTACTACCTCATCACCAAGCAGTTCATGTGGGACATCACCACCGTCACCCTGCTGTACGGCGGCACGATGCTGCTCTACCTCGGGATGCGCGACGACGATAAGAAACTCATCCGCATCGCCTATGTCCTGTTCGGCCTCGCGATGCTCGCCAAGGGTCTGCTGGCCATCGTCCTGCCGGGCGGCATCTTCTTCCTGTGGATGCTCGCCACCGTCGACTACGATGTGCTCGCCGAGAAAGGCGGCATCAAAAAGATGTTCGCGCAGTACGGCGATTTCCTCAAGAAAGCGCGGCTTCTCGAAGGGATGGCGATCTTCTTGCTGGTATCGGCGTGGTGGTATGTCTACATGGGCGTCAAGCACGGGATGCCGTTCCTCAAGGAGTTCTTCATCGAGAACCACTTCGGCCGCATGGAGGGGCTCATCGATAAGCCCGACGGACCGTTCGATTTCTACATCTGGCAGATCGCGATAGGGGCATTTCCGTGGTTCGGCCTGTTCATCCCGGCACTCATCTTCGCCGGCGACCACAAGGAGCACAAGCGCGAAGAGGGCTTCATCATCATGGCCTTCTTCTTCATATTCCTCTTCTTCACGCTGTCGGCGACCAAGTTCCCGCACTATATCTTCCCCGGCATCCCCTTCTTCGCCATCATCGTGGCGATACCGTTCATCGAGTTCTGGCGCGGCGAGCGGCGCAATCTGTACCCGCTCGCGGCGGTGCTCGGCGCGCTCATCATCGGCGTCACGGCCAAAGATATGGGCACCGGCATCAATTACCGAGAACTGCTCTACATCATCACGACCCATCGGGTGCAGGACTGGTTCGGCCGTGTGTACGACATGCTGCCGTGGCTCTACGCGCTGGTGCCGCCGCTGGTGGCGTTCCTGCTCCTGCCGCTCCTCCGCCTCAAGAGCGTCGCGCTCCTGCGGACCGGCATCGTGCTGTTCTTCGTCGGCGCGGTCGCCTTCTCGGCCTACATCAACTTCTACTGGGTCCCCAAAGTACTCTGGGTCTTCACGCCCAAGCAGCTCGCCCTGAAATATCAGGAACTCAAACAGCCGGGCGATCTCATCGTCGACTACGACAACTGGAAGAACCGCTGCATGTATTTCTATCTCGGCGTCGATGAGGAACTCCTGCGGCTGAACACCCCCGGCGTGATAAAGCAGACCATCGAACAGCATCCCGACAGCACCGTCTATATCACCACCAAGAAGAACAAGGTCCCCGAACTGCGCTCGGTACTCATGCCGCTGGGGATACCGCTGGTGAAGATCATGGACGACGCGGTCGACACCTACATGGAGGTCGAGATGTACCGCGCCTCCATGAAGGATAAAGGGACCAACGACGAAAGCTGGAAGAAGGACATCCTGACCGAGGATAAACTGCCCAAGAACATCAACAAGATCGGCTCGACCCTGAACGATAAAGCGATAGAGATCATCGGCTATCAGATCAACAAGAGCTACTTCGAACAGGGCGACACCATCAAGATAGACATGTACTACCGCGTCCTTAAACCGGTGGAGAAGAGCTGGCAGGTATTCTTCCACCTCGATGTCTACGACGGGGCGCTCCCCAACAGCATCAAGATAGACGAATACCCGCTCAAGGGCTTCTACCCGACCGAGAAATGGCAGGTGGGCGACATCATCCACGACCAGTTCGAGGAAACGGTGGCGCGCAGTCATCCGGGCGGCGGTATCAAGATCTACACCGGCTTCTTCATCGGCAACGACCGGATGAAGGTCGACGAACCCAAACTCAACGACGGCACCGACCGCTTCATTCTCGGCACCTTCAACATCAAGGTGAACTGACCCTTGCCCCTCACCATCCTGTACGAGGACAATCATCTCATCGCGGTCGATAAGCCGCGCGGCATCCCGACACAGGAGGACGCGAGCGGCGATCCCGATCTGCTGAACCTCGTAAAGACATATCTCAAGGACAAGTACCATAAACCGGGCGATGTCTACCTCGGCCTCGTGCATCGGCTCGACCGGCCGGTGGGCGGCGTACTGCTTTTCGCCA
Source organism: uncultured Spirochaetales bacterium (assembly GCA_964412895.1). Lineage (GTDB taxonomy): Bacteria > UBP6 > UBA1177 > UBA1177 > JAKLFG01 > CALMRE01. The sequence continues at coordinate 3,566 of CAYPQK010000044.1, read as the reverse complement.
AGACCTCGAAGGCGGCCGCACGGCTCACCGCCGCATGGCAACGGGATGAAATTGAGAAACGGTATCTGGCGATCGTGCGGGGCCTGCCGGTACCCGCGGAGGGACGGCTCGAACACTGGCTCCTCAAGGACACCGAACGGAACCTCGTGTCGGTATGCGCCCCCGACGCCGCCGGGGCGAAACAGGCGTTTCTCGAATACCGGACGCTCACGACCCGCGACGACCTGTCGCTCGTGGCGGTGACGCTTCTGACCGGGCGGTCGCATCAGATCCGCGTACAGCTCGCCGCCATCGGTCATCCGGTGGTCGGCGACGAGAAATACGGCCCCAAAAGCGGCGCCGCGCTGAGCCTCCTCGCCCTTCACGCGGTCAGCCTCCGTTTCGACCATCCGGTGCGCCACGAACCGGTGCGGATATGCTCGCTTCCTCCCTCCGCGACCCCGTGGAGCCGCTTCGCCGGCGAAATTGCCTCTTTTTGCTAATAAAATTCTTGAAAATCGGGGGGTGCCCTGTTATCATGGATCGCCGTTGACAGGAGAACAAGGTGCATGGGTAAGTTCAGTTCGCTTCTTCAGCAGTCGACTCAACAGGGGAACCGCTTCTTTTTCGTCTTCACCGAAGGCAAATACAAAGGGGGCGAATTCACCGTCACCCGCGACGCCCAGATCATCATCGGCCGCGACATCTCCTGCGATGTGGCCATCATCGATGCCAAGGTGTCGCGCAAACACGCCCGCATCTGGAACAACAACGGCACCACCTATATCGAGGATTCGAACAGCACCAACGGCTGCTCGGTGAACGGCAAACCGCTCAAGGGTGGCGAGCCGCATAAACTGACCCCCGGCGACGAACTGGTCATCGGCGACTCGACCTTTGCTTTCACCGGCACGAAGGGTTCCGACACGCCGGCCGAAGAAAAGCCGATACCGGCCGAGGAGGCGAAACTGCTTCTGGCCGATCCGGCGCCCGCGGCGAAACCCGCGCCGACTCCCGCTCCCAAGCCCGCGCCGGCGGCCACTTCAAAACCGGTCATCGCCCCCGGCGCCCCGATACCGATGCCCGCCCCCAAGGCGCCGGCGAACACGACCGGACTCGACGCGGCGCTCGACAACCTGACCAGCGAGGACGATCGCAACGGCAATACTCCGCCGCACGGCGTGAGCGTCGCCAAGGTGTCGCTCGAGAAGCGCGATGTCAAGGCGGCGATGGCCAAGACCCGGTTCGACGGCGCGCTCCACGCGAAGGAGGGGAAACTCTCCAAGGTCGATCCGCTCGATCTGCTGAAACTTCTCATGCAGTCGAGCACCGTGGGCATTCTGCAGGTGAAGATAACCGAACCCTTCATGGAGAAGATAGACATCCGTCTCGGCGAGAAGGGGGCGACCGGCGCCGCATCGCTCACCAACAAGCTCTTCGCCGAAGAAAAGGCCTTCACCCGCTTCCTGCTCGCCAAGGACGGCGACTACCAGCTCAAGGAATCGGAAGAGCCGCGCAACGAGAAGATGAATCAGGCGCTGTTCGACATCTTCATGGAGATATCGTCGCAGAAACCGCTCCTTATCCGCTACCGCAAGATCGTATCGGCCAACAACCTCCGCTTCTCGATACCGATAACCGGCAAACTCTCGGCGCTCGGCAAGAAGGAACTCGACACGATCCAGTTCATGGTCAACGCCCTCGAGGTGACCGCCTACCTCAACATGTTCCCCGATCAGGACGAGTTCCTGCTGCTTTCGGAGATACTCAAGTATATCGACCTCGGCATCTTTTTCGGCGACAACAACGAAGAGACCGGTCTCCCCTCGGCGGGCGACATCATGGATCTCTGAACAGTGAGGTGACCGATGGGCATCTATTTCAAGGTCTATCATAAACTTTCCAAAGACCCGATCGCTACCTTCAATGAACATCAGATCGTCGACTTCTGCATGAGCAACAAGGATACCATAAAGAAATACTACTTTTCCACCGGCGGCCAGAAGGACCTGATGGAGTGGGAGGTTTTCGCGGTCAAGCATGCCGACCTCTTCGTTCAGAAGGCCAAAGAACGCGAGGAAAAGGAACGGAAGCTGTCCGACAGCGTCGAGATAAAGGAATCGAGCAACCTTCCCTTCTACATCATCGGCATAGTAGCCGCCGTGGTGATCGCCGCCGTCATCTCCGCGTTCATTTACCGCGCGGTGACCAAGGGCGACGCGAGCCGCCGCGTCCACGACATGTCGGCGCAGGCGCAGGGACCCGAGGCGGCGGCCGATGCCGCCACACCGCAGGAGGCCCCCAAGTCCGCGGCGGCCGGCCCGATGAAACGCGATCCGCGCCCCGGCGACGACAAATTTATCGCCAAGGCGCCCGCCGAGAATATTCTGCAGGCGGCGTGGGGTAAGTCGAAGAAGCCCCTGCCGGCGGCGCTCGGCCCGGTGGAGCTCAAGGAGGAGATGGACAAATACCTGCCCGGCCTGCAGACCTGCTTCAACGACCGCGCCAAAGCGGGGGACAAGAACCTGCGCGGCACCGTCAACATGAAGATACGAGTCGCCGGTAACGGCACGGTACTCGAGGTACTCTTCCCCGACGACAAATACAAGGCGACCCTCTTCACCGACTGTCTGGGCGCCGCCATCAAAGGGGAGAAGTTCCGCATGTTCAAAAGCAGGGAACAGGTCTTCTCCTACTACTACGAAATGTGACGCATCTTCTCTTTTTTAGTGAATAAATACGCCGGGACAGAGTCGGAATAAAGCACGGGATGGACAGTTCGACCTTCGACAGACTCGTTAAGGAGACCAAAGGTTGGGTATTTGCGACCGCCTACCACATACTGCGCAGCCGCGCCGAAGCTGAGGATGTGATGCAGGAGACCTTTCTGGCACTCTATACCCACTACGACGCCCTCGACAGCAAGGAAGCGGTCTACCGCTGGCTCAAGACCGTGGCGGTCAACAAGTCTCTGAACGCCACGAAACGGAATGTGTTCGTCGAGCTGGAGGACTTCGTCGCCGAACGGGTCTTCTCCACCCCCGATGACGGCGGCGAGCGGTCGGTCTATGCCGACCAGATGATGGAACGGCTGCAGGAGGGACTCGACCGGCTCTCCCCCGAACACCGCGCGATCCTCCTGATGCGCGAGATCGACGGCCTTTCCTACGAAGATATCGCCGCGAAGATGGACTGCGGCATCGGCACGGTGATGTCGCGCCTGTTCTATGCCCGGCAGAACATACGGAAATTTTTGGAGCGAAAAAAATAATGAGTGACCTGAAACAAAAACTTGCGGCGCAGGAGCGCGACTTCGCCCCGCTTTCCGATCTGCTGAAGCGGAAGTTCGAACTCGACGCGGCCCGCGTCCCCGAGGTCGATATCGCGGCGATCATGACCGGAACGCTGAAGAAACGCGCCCCGCAGCGGCGCCGTCTTTTCTTCCGCCCGGCGCTCGCCGTCACTCTGCTCCTGCTTCTTGTCGCCGCCGCCGCGCTCCTCTACCGGCCCGCCGTCGCGCCGGAAGAGACACCCCTGCCGCGCCTCACCTTCGACGACACCGAACGGCTCATCAACGCCAACAAACT
>CAYPQK010000043.1:0-23300 GCA_964412895.1 uncultured Spirochaetales bacterium | reverse complement strand
GAGGTTTGACAGGATTTATCTATGCGGTCCCGACCGTTATCGCGATCTGCGCCGCCTTGTTTCCGCTTTCCACATAGCGATGCGCGTCGGCCGCCTGTTCAAGTGGGAAGGTCCGGTCGATGAGGGTGGTGAGCACGCCCGACTCGAATAGCCCTTTCAGCGTGACGAGGTCGGCCACCTGTTCCGTTTCGCTGGCGCAAAGCACTCGCTGACCGCCCCTGAGCCGTGTCCAGAGCATTTGAAAGAGCTGTTTGGATTTGAAACTGACATAGACATAGCGGCCGTCGGGGGTGAGCACCCGGCGCGCCTTGTCGAACGATCCTTTACCCAGTATATCGAATATCACATCCCACTGTTCGTTGCGCGTCGTGAAGTCCTCGGCGGTGTAGTCGATCACCTCGTCGGCGCCGAGCGACCGCACGAATGCCATCCGCTGGGTGCCGCACACTCCCGTGACTTTGGCCCCGCGGTGCTTGGCGATCTGGACCGCGAGCGAACCGATCCCGGCGCTCGCGCCGTTCACGAGCACCTTCTGCCCCGGCCGGAGGTCGAGCCGTCCGATCATCTTCCACGCCATCATCGCGCCGTAGGGGACCACCGCCGCCTGTTCGTAGGAGAGGTTGGCGGGTTTCTCCGTCAGGATCGCCGTCTCGGGCAGGCAGACATATTCGGCATAGGCGCCCATCCGGGGACCGAGAAAGCCGAAGACCGGCATCCCGGGTTTGAACCGCGTGACGGCGCTGCCGACTTTGTCGATATCGCCCGCGAATTCACTGCCGAGGATGGCGCGGCGGGGGCGCAAGAGGCCGAAGTAGAGCTTGGCGAACATCAGGAAAAGGGCGGGCATGTGGAACTGCGCCGGAGTGACCTGTCTGATCTTGCGGGCCAAGAGGTCGCCGAAGTTGACCGATGCGGCGCGGATGCGGACGCGGACCTCGTTGGGTTTCGGTTCGGGGGTCGGCACTTCTTTCAGTTGCAGGACCTCGGGCGGTCCATATTCGGTGTATACGATCGCTTTCATGCGGTCACTCCCTTAGAAGGTCGTCAGACAGACGGGCCGTTCGGTCCCGATTACGGCGCCGATCGCGGGGATCCGTTTCGGGTCCGATACCTCGGCGAGTCCCATCCGGTAGAGATCTTCCAGCGTCGCGGCGCCGGTGAAGAGCGACGCGAGTTCCGCCACATCGAGCGCTATTTCGGCATCGGCCCGTTTGCGCTTGACGATCTGCGCCTTCCCGTCCGAGAACGCGACGGTCCATTCGCCGTCGTTGTGGGGCAGGAATGTGTCGCGCACCCGGAAACGGACCGATAGTTCACCAGTCCCGAACCGCATGCCATCCGACCCGGCGATGAGCCGTTCGAAGTCGACGATCCGGTACATCATCGCCGATGCCGCGACGGCCGATTCGAGCTGTTCCGAATGGAAGGTCTCCGCATGGCCGTTGGTCGGATCGGAAAGGGCGAGGGCGATGTCGGGGGTATGGCTTTGCAGATGGATGCGTTCGATCTGGTCGGCCTGCGCGGCAAGGAAGGCGGAGAGCGCCTTGAACGCGGCCGGGGTCTCATGGATGAAGTAGAACACCTCCATGTCGTTGCGGTAGACCAGTTTGTCGCCGACCGGGACGAACCCGTAAAACAGGAAGCCTTCTATCTTCTTTCCGTTGCGGTAGACCGCGAAACGGAACCTTTTCGCCAACCGCTCCGGCGTCCCTTCGATCATCTCGCACATGCCGTTGGTGGCGCCGATGAAGCGGTTATAGCAGTCGCGTAGCGCGGGAAAATCGCGCTCGGCGTCGCCGAATTCCACCCCGGCCGCGCCGTCGAACGGCCGGAAGGCGTTGGGGCGGGGGCTGAACCGGTAGAGCCGCGTGCCGTAGCCGAACCCCATGTTCTTGTAGAAATCGACCCGGAACGGATAGAGCGCCGCGATGTTCCTGCCCGATCCGCGGGCATCGCGCAGGAAGAACTCGACCAGATCCTTCGCCACTCGTTGTTTCCGGTGGCGCATATCGACCGCGACAAAGCCCAGTCCGCTTGCCGTGATCCGTTTATGGCGCACATTCATCGACAGCGGGTATATCCGCATCCCGCCGGCGAGTTCGCTGCCGCGCCACGCGCCGTAGAAACTGCCCACCTTCCGTTTCTCGATGCTCTCTTCCATATTTTTGAAGGCGTCGGGAGAGGAGAAGGCGGGGTAGGCGTGCGCGAGTATCTCGTTCCACGCCGCCGCATCTTTCTTGAACAGCAACCGGATAGCCGACTTCATCGTGAACCTCCGTGGGCAGATGGGTGGGCCATTCTAGCGTGAACGGCCGCCGCTGGCAAGAGAAATCGCCGGTCCCGCACTTACTTGATATTCGGCGACGGTTGCACTATTATGCGCATGATCACCGGCGGATGTTTTCGAGAAGGGGTACTATGTTTCGATCTGATAGGGAGGTTATCATGTTGCGTGTTCTAATGGTCATCGGCTTGATCATGGCGGTCAGTGTTCCGGCGTTCGCCGAAGAAGGCGACGGCAGCGGGATCTTCATCGGCGGTAAGATCGGCCCGAGCGCTGCTTTGGTGCTTGGCGAGGATACCGACGATCTCGATGCGGCCCCCGGCATGGCGGTGGGCGCCGTGTTCAAGATAATCCTGATGGAGAATCTCGCCCTGCAGGCGGAGCTCCTCTATGAGATGAAGGGGTTCTCGTTCGATCAGAATGTCCCGTTGGTCGGCGATTATCATGTCCGTCAGTATCTGCATTATCTTACGCTGCCCTTCGTCGTCAAAGGGGTGTTCGAGATCGAGCCGGTCAGCATCGAGCCCTACGCGGGGCTCGCCCTGTCGCTATTGCTCGCGGCCGATGGGGTGGCGACCAGCGGCAATCAGGAGCAGAGCGAAAGCAACACCGGCGATTTCAACGCCATCGATCTCGGGGTGGTGTTCGGCGGTGAGGTGTTGTTCGAGGTCGCCGACTCCTTCTATGTGACGGGCGACATCCGGTTCGCCTTCGGTTTTCTCGATATCATAGACGGCCCCAACGACAACGGCGTCTACAACTTCGCGGCGAGTTTTCTTCTCGGCGTCGCCTACCAGTTCTAGGAACGCCGCCGTTAGGTACCGATAGGGGTGTCGCTTGATGGAGGTATCATGAAGCATATATGTCCTGTATGGCTCGCCGGCGGTCTCGACAACCGCCTGCGGCGGCTGGTGCAGAACCCGCGCAAGATACTTTTTCCCTATCTGAAAGAGGGGATGACGGCGCTCGATATCGGCTGCGGCCCCGGCTTTTTCACGCTCGACATGGCGGTGCTGGTCGGCGCGGCGGGAAAGCTCTTCGCCGCCGATCTGCAGGATGAGATGCTCGACATCGTTCGGCGCAAGGTCGCCGGGACCGAACTGGAACAAAGGATCGTCCTCCATAAATGCGCCGAGACCCGCATCGGCCTTCCCGAAAAGGTCGACTTCGCCCTCGCTTTTTACATGGTGCACGAGGTGCCGGACAAAAAGGCGTTCCTCGCGGAGATACACGGTCTTCTCAAGCCGGGGGGCGCACTCTTGGTGATAGAGCCGCCGTTCCATGTGAGCGGAAAGGCGTTCGCCGCGATGCTGGATGTGGCGCGGGAGGTCGGCTTCACGGTCCACGACGGCCCGAAGCTGTGTCTCAGCAGAGGGGTCCTGTTGCGCAACGGCTGACGGCGGTCAGGCCGTCATTTTGCGGAATTCGTTGAACTTCGCCATCATACCTTCGGCCTTCGACCAGCGTTCTATCTCCTTCATATCGACCGGATGTGCCCGCGCCACCATCAGCGCTTGTTCCAGCGATTGCCGGTCGTTCCAGAAATAGAAGGCCGCCAGCCGGTCCATCACGCAGTAGGTCGGCGTCAGCAGTTTCAGATAGCCGCTTCGCGTCGTTATCTCGTTGAATTCCCTGACCGGTCGGTCGCCCACCGAGAGCGGCGGAGAGGGGAACTCGACGAAGAGTTCGGTGTCGGGGTGGGTGAAGTAGCGTCCTTTGTTCTTTGCGAATCCGATGGCGGCGAGCGCCGTTTCGATATCCTTCATCGATGCCGACGAGATGAAATCGAGATCGTTGGAGCGGTAGCGATTCTCGGTATAGATGGACACCACCGCGCCGCCGGTCAGCACCGCGTCGATCCCGTTCTTTTTCAGCGCCCCGCAAACGATGAGCGCCAGATCCTTGATGGTCGTTTTCGCCGTTATTTTTTTCATGCCGGTTTCCCCCTGCGGCGCGGCCGCGTCCTGACGGTGTAGCGTTCCTTCTCCTCCGGCGTCAAGTAGTCGTATGCCTTGGAGAGGAGCGCCCTCAGTTCGCCGAGGAACGGATAGCGCGGGTTCCAGAGGTACATGAGCGTCCGCCCTTTTTCGGCGCTGACGAGTATCCCGGCCGTCTCGAACTTCGCCAACTGCTTCTGCACCGGAGCGAGCGCCGTCCCGAAATGCTGGGCGATGCCCCGCGCGTAGCCTTCATCGAAGCGGGAGAGGTACAACAGCACCCGTTCCGCCGTTACACTGCCGAAGAGAGGATCCAACATTGATGACCTCCGAAGTAGTTCACATGACCTACAATAGCGGTCGTTAAGAAATAAGTCAAGAGAAAGTTTTGGAACGGCTTATCACCGCCTCCTTTACTTCTTTTTTCAGTTTGATATAATCGCCCCGTTCAACCTTGAGAGGAACCCCATGACCAAATATCTTATGATCCTTGCGGCGCTGTTCGCGCTGGTGGCGTGCGGAGGGGAGGAAGAAAAACACACAACACCTGAAGAAATCAAATACACTGAAGATGGCTGGGCTATCTACGCCGGTCTTGAATGGTCGCCGCTGTCAGAAAACGAGATGAAATGGCAGGCGGCCATGGACTACTGCGAATCAATAGAGGCCCGACTGCCGAACATCACTGAACTACGGAAGATCATCATAAACTGCCCCGGTAGTACCTACGGCGGGGCATGTCAGGTGTCCGATCCTGATTGCTTGAGTTCGGATTGTCGGAAAGACGAAGATTGCCTTTGTGACTACTCTGCCGAGTCATACTCCGCATTGGGAGATGGCAAAGGCGTCATTTTATGGTCGTCCTCGTCCCTTGCTAACTACACCAGCGGCGCATGGTATGTCATTTTCGACTACGGCGATCTCTACGGCGGCAATAAGAACCTCTACACCCATGCGCGCTGTGTGAGATGACCGCGATTGAATTCTGCCTGCTGGCACATCATGAAATTTGGAGGTTGCGATGGTAACGAAGAAGATCGAGGATGCGAACACGCGGTATTATATCGATCTGGACTTGAGAAAGGGGGTGATCATCGGGTGGGATCTCGGTCAGCGGGAGCGGTTATCACAGGAACTGCCCGACCCGGCGCATCACCGCGTCTTCCTCACTAAAGGCCAGTACCGCAAGTTGGAGAAGAAGGGGAGGGTGGTCGACGGGGGAACACGAAATAGGTGAGGATGAGGATTATGCGACCATTAGCCATTGCCACTTGGACAATACTCTTTCTTTTGGCCTGTTCGAGTCTCGGAAAGACAAAGAATGTTGGAGAATATCTGACGCTGAAAGATTTCAATGTGTCTCGGAGTGGAGAAAACGATATAGTGTCCTTTGCCTTGAAGAACACATACAAGTACAGCATCATTGTAACCACTGAACTCTTGTCCTGGCGGGACGGCAAAGAAATAATCAAATGTAATGATGAACAGAACGGTGTTGTGCTCATTTCATACTTTTATGGCGACGATGAAACTCTGTACGGCCCTAACAAAGACGAGGTATATCGTAATGTGAGAATCGAGCCAAGCGAAAAACAGGAATATCGAGTGACCGTCCGCAAGGATCAAGGGTGTCGGCAAGGAAACCACAAATATGTCATCAAGATGATCGCGACGCGTTATTTCAAGAGCGACAATGAGCAGTACAGTAGAGATGTGCTTCAGAAAAAGGAATTCGTTCTGGGCACCATGGATGCCATGAAGTTCGTGGTGGACGAAATCGGTACAAAAGTCGAAGAGTTCGAAGTCCGACCCTAAAAGAACTAGCTAGATTGACACACCAAATCACACATACACATCGACCGCGCCGGCCGCTATCTTCTTGAGCGACGCCTCGGTCTTCGCGCGCAGTGCCGCCTCCGGGACCTCCTTGAGCATCTTCTCGATGAGGGCGTCGCCGACCTTTTGCGTCTCGGGCGTGGCGTAGTTGACCAGATATTCCTTGAAACTCGTGATGGCGTTGGGGAGGCAGTAGTGCTTGATGAGCCCCGGCTTGGCGAGGTCCATGAAATCTTTCCCGGTGCGCCCCAGCCGGTAACAGCCGGTGCAGAACGACGGGATGAAGCCCATCGTCGCGATGTCGCGGATGACCTCTTCGAGACTGCGGTGATCGCCCAGCGAGAACTGCTCCGCCGAATCGGTCTCGGAGTAGCCGCCGGGGTTGGTGCGCGAACCGGCCGATATCTGCGAGATGCCGAGCGACAGCGCCTCGTGGCGCATCTTGGCGTCCTCGCGGGTGGAGAGGATCATCCCGGTGTAGGGGACGGTGATGCGGAGGATGGAGATGATCTTGCGGAATTCGCGGTCGTCGACCGGGTGCGGCGGATGGACCGACACATCGGAACCGGTCGCCGGTTCGAGTCGCGGAATGGAGATCGTGTGGACGCCGGTGCCGAACCGTTCTTCGAGGTGGCGGATATGCTGGAGCATCGCCATGATCTCGAAGCGGTAGTCGGCAAGCCCGAACAGCACGCCGACGCCGACATCGTCTATCCCCGCCTCCATCGCGCGGTCCATCGCGGTGAGGTGGTAGAGGTAGTCGCTTTTGGGTCCCGACGGGTGCATCGTTTTATAGGTATCGCCGTGGTAGGTCTCCTGAAAGAGCTGGTAGGTGCCGATGCGCGCCGCCTTGAGCGTCCGGTACGATTCGACCGGTAGCGCCGCGATGTTGACATTGATGCGGCGGATCTCACCTTTCCCCATCTTGACGCTGTAGATGGTCTCCATCGCCTTGACGGTATAGTCGAGCGCCTGCATCCCGAGCCCTTCGCCCGACACGAGCAGTATCCGTTTGTGTCCCTGCTGGACCAGCAGCTGCACCTCGCGGCGCACCTCGTCGAGGGTCAGCGTTCGGCGCGGTATCATCTTGTTCGACTTCTTGAAGGCGCAGTAGAGGCAGTCGTTGTTGCACATGTTCGACACATAGAGCGGCGCGAAAAGGACGAGCCGCTTGCCGTATATCTCTTCCTTGATGATGCGCGCGGTGTCGGCGATCTTTTCAAGGTGGGCGTCGTCCTCGACCATCAGCAGACGCTCCGCCTCGGCGTGGCTGATCCCCTTGAGTTCCCGGGCGTGGAGCAGTATCTCGTCCAGTTCTTTCGCGTCGGGCGGCGTGGTGTTCTTGAGGTAGTCGTAGATCCTGCCGTGGTCGATAAAACCGGTGTCCATGGGTGCCTCCGGGGGAAAGATCATCAGTTCGATACAAGATACTAACCAGTAAAAAACAAAAATCAACCTCCGTGGTCTTAAATATTTTCCCCGCTACCTTGAGAATTCATTTTTCGCCGCTATACTGATACACGCTGTAGAGTTGTAAGGAGTATGCCCGTGCGTCCCGAGATCGAAAAGATACTGCAAAAAGACGAACTGAGCCGCGCCGACATCATCACGCTCCTCGACATCACCGACCCCGACGAGGAGTCGGCGCTCTTCAAGCGGGCCTACGCGATCAAGCAGCGCGAGGTCGGGACGAAGGTCTACTTCCGCGGCCTTATCGAGCTGTCGAACCTCTGCATCAAGAACTGTTTCTACTGCGGCATCCGGCGCGGCAACGCGGCGGTGAAACGCTACACGATGAGCGAAGAAGAAGTGATCGAGGCGGCGAAGTTCGCACATGCGGCGCGCTACGGATCGGTCGTCATCCAGAGCGGAGAACGGCAGGACGAGGAGTTCGTGTGCTTCATCGAACGGCTGGTCCGGCGCGTGAAAGAGGTATCCAATAACGAACTCGGCATCACACTGTCGCTCGGCGAACAGCCCGCGGCGACCTACCGCCGCTGGTATGCCGCCGGCGCGCACCGCTACCTGTTGCGGATAGAGACCAGTAACGCAGCGCTGTATAAAACGCTCCACCCCGACGATCACGACTACGAGGCGCGGCTGGAGGCGCTCCGGACGCTCTACCGGCTCGGCTATCAGGTGGGGACCGGCGTGATGATCGGACTCCCGGGGCAGACCACCGCCGACCTTGCCGACGATGTCGCCTTTTTCAAGAAGATGGATGTGGCGATGATCGGGATGGGCCCCTTCATCCCGCACCACGAAACGCCGCTCGGCGGTTCGATACCCGACTGGCAGGAACACAAGGAACTGCAGTTGCGCCGGGCGCTCCGGATGATCGCGGCGGTCCGCATACAGCTCAAGGATGTCAACATCGCCTCGACGACCGCCCTGCAGGCGATAGATCAGGTCGGCCGCGAGATGGGACTGCTCGCCGGGGCCAATATCATCATGCCGAACATCACCGATACGCAGTACCGCACCGGCTACCAGCTCTACGACGACAAACCCTGCCTCGACGAGAACGCGACGATGTGCGCCGGGTGTCTGGAGCGGCGCATCTCATCCATCGGCGAGACGATCGGCTACGGCGAGTGGGGCGATTCGCCGCATTTCAAGAGCGCGAAGAAAAGCAATAACGGAGAGAAATAATGAAGACGCAACGCGGCGACAGTCTCCACATCGGCATCTTCGGACGGCGCAATTCGGGCAAATCGTCGCTCATCAACGCCATCACCAAACAGGAGATCGCCATCGTCTCGGCCGTCCCGGGGACGACCACTGACCCGGTCTTCAAGGGGATGGAACTCCTGCCGGTCGGCCCGGTGACATTCATCGACACCGCCGGTATCGACGACACCGACGGCTCTCTGGGCGAGGAGCGGGTGAAGCGGACCGAACGGATACTCGCCAAGACCGACCTCGCGCTGCTGGTGGTCCCGGCCGACGCCCGGACCTTCGCCTTCGAGGAACAGCTCATCGCGAGCTTCGATAAATACCGCATCGACTTCGTGCTGGTCCTCAATAAGGCCGACACCATTCCGACGCCCGAACTGGTGAAATGGATCGGCGACCGGCCGGTGACGAAGGTATCGGCGCTGAAAAAAGAGGGGATAGAGGAACTGAAAAAAGCGATCATCGCCACGGCACCCAAGGAGTGGGAACCGCCGCTTCTGCGCGATCTGTTCGAGCCGGGCGACGCGGTGCTCCTCATCACCCCGATAGACCGCGGCGCGCCGAAAGGGCGGATGATCATGCCGCAGGCGAAAGCGATCCGCGAGGTGCTCGACGGCCACGGCATCGTCATAGACATCACCGAATTCGAGATAGCGGCGGCGCTGGCGGCGCTCAAGGTCCGTCCGGTACTCGCCGTCACCGATTCGCAGGCCTTCGAAAAGGTCGCCAAGGCGGTCCCCGAGGATATCCCGCTCACCGGCTTCTCGGTCCTCTCGATACGGCAGAAGGGGAACCTCCGCGCGATGGTCGAAGGGGTCATGGCGGTCAAGAGCTTGAAACCGGGCGACAAGGTGCTCATTGCCGAAAGTTGCACCCACCACCCGATGGAGGACGATATCGGCCGCCTCAAACTGCCGCGCTGGCTCGGCGAGTATGTCGGCGGGCCGCTCGATATCCATGTCGTCCCCGGTTACGATTTCCCCGACGACCTGTCGACCTACAAACTGGTCATCCACTGCGGCGGCTGTACCCTCAACCGGCGCGAGGTCCTGCGCCGCCAGTCGGTCCCGGCCGCCATCGGCGTGCCGATGACCAACTACGGCGTCCTCATCGCCTTCCTGAAAGGGGCCTTCCCCCGCGCCCTCAAGCCGTTTCCCGAGGTCGCTGATCTTATAATTCCTTAAATCTAATTAGGGTTCTATTTGCGGACGGCGCGGTCCGTTAAGGCCCCGAATGATACGAAAAAAATTGACTTTGAAGGGTCTCCCATACTAGGGTGCCTCGATATTTGTTCCCGCACTGACAGTCGAGTCTAGTTAGAGATACGGTAGTTTACCGAAGTGAACAACACGAAGAGGAGGTCTTCAATGTCTCAGCAGAATCCCGGGAATCGGTGGCTTATCGCCATCATGGGCACCACCCTGCAGTTGGTGCTGGGCACCGTCTATGCGTGGAGCTTTTTCCAGAAACCGATCATGGCCGCCTACGGCTGGAACAATGTGCAGGTCATGTGGATCTTCAGTATCGCCATCTGTTTCCTCGGCATCGGCGCCACCATCGGCGGTCTGAACCTTGCCAAGTTCGGCCCGCGTAAACTGGCGACCACCGGCGCTATCCTGTGGGGTTGCGGCTGGCTTATCGGCGCCTTCGCGATGTCGATCCAGAGCCTTCCCCTGTTTTATATCGGTTACGGCGTGATCGGCGGCCTCGGCCTCGGTCTGGGCTATGTGACCCCGGTCGCCACGGCGGCCAAGTGGTTCCCCGATAGGAAAGGCTTCATCACCGGCATGGTCGTCATGGGCTTCGGCCTCGGCGCCCTCCTGATGTCGAAGGCGGTCGCTCCCGCGCTCATGGGAATGACCGGCGGCAATCTGGTTCAGGTCTTCACCTACGCCGGATTCGTCTTCCTCGCCATCGGTATCCCGGCCGGCCTCATCATGAAGAACCCGCCCGCCGGCTATATCCCCGCCGGATTCACCCCGCCGGCGACCACCGCCGCGTCGCAGGGTCATCAGGACGATCTCACCGTCAAGACCTGCATCACTTCCAGCAAGTTCATACGGATGTGGATCATCTTCTTCCTCAATATCGCCGCCGGCATCATGTTCATCGGCCTCCAGTCCCCGATGCTGCAGGATCTCCTGAAGCTGGGCATGGGTCCCGAGACCAACTTCGCCGACCCGATGGTCATCGCCTCTCTTGCCGCCGCGGGCGCCACGCTCATCGGCATCAGCTCGCTCTTTAACGGCATCGGCCGCTTCTTCTGGGGCGGACTTTCCGACAAGATCGGCCGCGTGCAGGCTTTCCGCCTGATCCTCGGCTCCCAGTTGATCGTTTTCCTCACCCTGACGGTCGTCAGCAATCCGTGGATATTCGGCGCGCTGGTGTGCTATGTCCTCCTGTGCTACGGCGGCGGCTTCGGCACGATGCCCTCCTTCGTTCTCGATGTGTTCCACGCCCGCCTGATGCCCATAGTGTACGGCATCATCCTCACCGCGTGGTCGACCGCCGGTATCGTCGGTCCCCAGATCGCCGCGTACCTCAAGGACAACTTCGCCGGTCAGGCGGCGACCTACACCTTCATCGCGGGCGCGATCATGCTTGCCACCGGTCTGCTGGTCGCCTTCACACTGAACAACAAGTCCATCACCGACAAGAGCTAGTGCCTTCTTGTTCTATTCTTCCGTAAGGACAGCCCCATGAAGGATTTCGGGACCGCCGCGATACTCGCCGGGGGAAAAAGCATCCGCATGGGGTTCGATAAGCAGTTGCTGGAGGTGGGGGAGAAGCGGATCGTCGAGACCCTCATCGCCGCGCTCAGGGAGGATTTCGACGACATACTGGTCGTTTCCTACCGCCCCGAACTCTACGAAGGGCTCGGCGTGCGGGTGGTCCCCGATATCCTGCCCGACAACGGCCTGCTCGGCGGCATCCATGCGGCGCTTTCCCATGCGAAGAGCCGCTACGCCTACATCGTGGCCTGCGACATGCCGCATCTCAACCCGTTTTATATTCAGTTCATGAAAAACGAGCTGCAGCGGACCGGCGCCGCCGTCTGCCTTGCCCGGAACGGCGAATGGATAGAGTCGATGAACGCCTTCTACGCGAAAGAACTGACCCCCGCCATCGAGCGCCACTTGGCCGGCGGCGAGCGGTCGGTCTACTCGTTCGTGTTGGGGCAGTCGGTCCACTACATCGCCGAAGCGGTCGCCCGCAAATTCTGCCCCGACTACCGGATGTTCCTCAATCTCAACACCGAAGAGGACCTGCGGAAGTACCGGGACCATTTCGCCGCCGGACCGGTGCCCGCCGTAACGACGGGCCGCCGGGTGAAAAAGTACCGCGACGGCGCGGCGCAGTGGGTCGATGACCCGGTGGTGACCGAATACGGACTTACCATCCGTCTCAACGGACAGGAGTTCGTGACGCTTCTGTGCACCCCCGCCGCGCTGAAGGAACTGGCGGTCGGCTATCTCTTTTCGGAAGAAGTGATCGACGCGGCCGGCGAGGTGACGGAGTTCTCGCTGGATGAAGCGACCGGTATCGCATCGGTCACGGTCGCGGGCGATCGGGCGGAGCGGCTCCTGAAAGAGGGGGCGCGGCGCCGGACGGTCACCAGCGGCTGCGGCGGCGGCATCACGACGCTCGATCCGCTGGAACGCACCGTTCCCGATACCGGCGCCGACGACGGTACGCGTATCGATCTGAAAAGTCTTGCGGCGCTGATGGGCGATTTCAACCGGCGGTCGCGGATATTCATCGAGACCGGCGGCGTCCACAGCTGTGCCCTTGCGGAAGAGGGGGGCATCCTACTTTTTCATGAAGATATCGGGCGGCACAACGCCCTCGACAAGATAGCGGGAGAGGCGCTCCTGCGCGGCATCCCGCTGACCGGGAAGCTGGTGCTGACCAGCGGCCGGATATCGTCCGAGATCGTCGCAAAGGTCGCCCGGCACCGGCCGGTCGCTATCGTGTCGCGCTCGGCGCCGACCGCGGCGGCCATCGCGCGGGCGGCGGAGGGGGGCATCGCTCTGGCCGGTTTCGTCCGGGGGAGCAGTATCAATATCTATACCCGTTTCGACCGGTTCACCGACGGAGAGGACAAATGACCCATAACGGACCCATCAAACTTAACACCAAGTAACGGAGGAGATCCATGAGAAAGTTCCTGTTCCTGTTCATTCTGTGCTTCATGGCGGTCGCCGTGGCGCAGGAAGAGGCCGCCCCGGCCGAAGAAAAAATCGCTCCGGCCGAAGAAAAGGCCGCTCCCGTGACCGGTGACGCCGTCGAGGCGCGCATCAAGGCGATCGAGGAGAATCAGGCGAAGCTCGAGGAGGAGAACAAGAAACTCCGCGAAGAACTCGCCGCCAAGCAGGAGGCCGCCAAGGCCGAACCGGCGAAAACCGAACCGGCCAAAGAGGAAAAGAAGAAACCGCTCGTCGAATTCGCCCCCTACGGGTTCATCGAACTCTACGGCTGGGCCAACGACGCCGCCTTCAACGCCGGCGACTTCCCGATAAAAGTGGTGGATGAGAATAAGAGCACCACCGGCATGACGGCCAAGAATTCGCGGCTCGGGACGAAGATACTCTTCCCCAGCATCGAAGCGGTGAAACTCTCGGCGATGCTTGAGATAGATTTCTTCACCAACATGGCCGACACCGGCTATTCCGAGTCTTATCCGATGATCCGCATGCGTCACGCCGTGTTCGAACTCAGCAAAACATGGGAGAACTCGACGCTCGGCTTCAAGGCCGGCCAGACCTGGTCGACCGCGACCCCGATACTCTTCCCGGCGCAGATCAATCCGTCGCTCGGCTGGGGTCTGGGCAACCTGTGGCAGCGGATGCCGCTGGTCGAGGTCTACTTCACCCAGAAGTTCGCCGACACCTTCTCCTTCACGACCCAGCTCGCCGCCGTGCGCGCCATGAGCGGCGCTTCGGCCAACCAGAACGGCTTCCTTGAGGTCAATATCGACGCGGGCGATGCGTCGCACATACCGCAGATACAGGGCCAGCTGTCGCTCAAGGGCGCCTTCGCGGGTCTCGACCTGCTCGTCGCCGTCGGCGGCGCGTGGGGCCGCGAGAGCTATAAGGGAGGCGTTAAACTCAACAAAAAAGATATCGTCTACACCGGCGGCATCGTCGATGTGATCCTCGTCAACCCGGCGCTTAAGCTGTCGCATGAATACTTCGAAGTGGCCGGCAAGTTCTTCTGGGGTCAGAATGTCGATGTGTTCGGTGCGTTCGGCGGCGCGCTGATAACCGAGAATGTCGACGCGACCAATAAGCGGGTCACCGGCAGTCAGAAGACCATGGGCTACTGGGCGCAGGCCACCGGCAAGCCGCTCAAAGGCTGGACGCTCAATGTCGGCTACGGCGCCGAAGATCCCGACGAGGACCAGACGGGCGCCGCGCCCCTCTTCCTCAGCAACTCCCAGATATGGGTGTCGTCGTTCTACACCTTCTTTGAACGGGTCACCGTCGGTTTCCAGTGGTCGCAGGTGTGGACCGAACTGGCCACCAAGGACCTGACCGGCAACACCATCATGGGCAGCGCGAAGGTCAGCTTCTAAGACCCTTCCCCGTATCGTTATTCAGAGGCGCCCTTTCGGGGGCGCCTTTTTTGTTTGCCGATTATATTGACTCGCATCATTCCTCTCGCTAGAATGGGATGCTTTGGTCCGAATAACAACCGAATGGAGAGTATCATGGCGGAAGCGAAGACGGTCGATATCCTGAAACAGGCCATTCTCGGCGAGCGGCGCGGCGCGGCGCTCTACGATCAGGTCGCCAAACACACGAAGAATCCCAAGATGGCCGAGTTCTTCAAGGGGATGGCCGAAGAGGAGAAGGGGCACGAGGCGCTGCTGGCGGCCCAGCTCAAGAACGCGACGAACGGCCAGCCCTTCACCGCGGCGCAGATGAACGACTTCGGCAAGAAGGTGACCACCGCCTTCATCAACCGTGAGATCATCGCCGGTATTAACGCGGCGGGGTTCGAGGCGGCGGCCATCGCGTCGGCGATAAACCTTGAGAAGAATTCGGTCGAATTCTACGGCAAACGGGCCGAGCAGGCGACCGACGATAACGAGAAGAAACTCTACCACTGGCTCTGCGACTGGGAGAAGGGGCATCTCGACATGCTCAACGACCTTGACCGCGACCTCACCGAAACGATCTGGGACTCGAACCAGTTCTTCCCGTACTGAGCCCTCTTTTTTGTTGACAATCATACCGCTTTTCCGTAACTTGTGACACAGCATATTTTCTTTTCCTAGGAGGGAATGATATGAACATCGAAAGAAAAGAGCGCGTTCAGATGAGCGGCTTTCTGGCCAATGTGAAGGTCGAAGGCATCTACAACACCTTCCCGCTGGTCGACATCAACGAAGAAGGCATCGGCATTCATGTCCCGGTACAACTCAAGATGAAAGAGGGCGATCAGTACGAGATCCGCTACGACATCATCGACGAGAAGTACGGCGGATTCGACACTAAGGTCAACTATCTGGTCAAAAAGGACGGCGTCGCCGGCACCGGCATCGTGGTCCGTATCATTCCGGTGAACAGCAAGACCCAGCTCATCGGCTTCAAGATGGACTATATCTCCGACGAAGCGAAAGAGGCCAAGGAGAAGGTCAAGAAGGCGCGTGAGATAATCAAGAAGCTCGCCGACTCACCGAAATCGTATGTCGAGTTCGGTTTTCAGGTCGAAGAGCAGGCGCGCGATCCGCGGCTCCGCGGCTATCCGACCTTCGAAGGGGTCGTTACGACCGACGACAACATGCTCAAATTCCTCGTCGACGCCGAGTACGAATATCTTTTCCTCGACAACGACTATGTCTCTATCAAGTTCCCCATCAAGGCCAACGAGAAGGACTTCTTCACCGTGCAGGGCCACATCAAAGGGAACCACATATTCAATATGTATAAGAACCTCATCCTCGTCGAGCTCGACCTGTGGGACAAGAACGATCAGGAACTCCTGAAACGGGAACTTGCCCGCCACAACATCGAGAACGAAGACATCCTCCGCTTTCCCCGCTGAAATCCGAGTATAATGTCCAAGACCAACACTTCCTCTAAGAAACAACTGATCCGTAACAGTACGGCGGAATTTCTCATTTTTACGGGTCAAGCCGGCGAACAAAGCATCGAGGCCCGCTACGAGGATGAAACCATCTGGCTGTCACAGAAGTTGATGGCAACATTGTTTGATGTCGGCGTCAATACGATCAATTACCATTTGAAAGAGGTGTATGAGAGCGGCGAGATACAGCCGGGGGCAACTATTCGAAAATTTCGAATAGTTCAACCGGAAGGCAATCGAAAGGTCTCCCGCGAGGTGGATTTCTACAACCTCGATGCCATCATCTCGGTAGGTTACCGGGTCAATTCGGTACGGGCCACCCAGTTCCGCCAATGGGCGACACAAGTTCTTCGCGAATTTGCCGTCAAAGGCTATGTCTTGGACAAGAAACGCCTCGAGAACGGCGCATTCCTCGGTGATGACTATTTCGAGCGTTTGCTGGAAGAGATCCGGGAAATACGCTTGAGCGAACGGAAATTCTACCAGAAGATCACCGATATCTACGCCACCAGCGTGGACTACAATCCGGACGCGCCGACGACCAAACAATTCTTTGCCAAGGTTCAGAACAAACTCCACTTTGCCATCCACGGCCATACTGCGGCGGAGTTGATCGCCGAGCGGGCCGACAGCAACAAGCCTCGTATGGGATTGACCACTTGGGAGAATGCACCTGACGGCAAGATAGTGAAATCCGATGTCTCCGTTGCTAAGAACTATCTGACCAAGGAAGAGTTGGAAGCTTTGGGGAGGATCGTCAACGCCTATCTTGAACTTGCCGAGGAGCGGGCCTTGCGGAAGATCCCGATGACCATGGAGGATTGGGCGAAACGGCTTGATCAATTTATCGAATTTACCGAACGGGACATTCTTCCGGACAGCGGCACGGTGTCGGCGGAAATGGCCAAGATCCATGCCGAAAGCGAATTTGAAAAATATCGTATCGAGCAGGATCGACTGTTTGAAAGCGATTTCGACAAGATCGTAAAGCAGATAGAATCGCAACAAAAAACCGCATCGGCAGGTGATGCAACGGAGGATGACTCCTGATTTCCTGTACTTTGCGAAGACATCCTCCGCTTTCCCCGCTGATATTTCAATAAATAGCCGCCCTGCGGCACACTAAAGAGCCGTCAACGGTTTCTCTATCGTCGAGAATGGAGGGAGTCATGTCCATGAAAAGATTGTTTCTTTTGGCCATCGCGGTGCTTCTGGGCCTCATGCTCACGGCCTGCGGTAACACGGTCAACGGACTGGGCGACGGCGACAACGGTGACCCGTTCGCCGACAACCCGCCGCGCGATGTCAAGGTGGGAACGCTCACCCTGCACGAATCGCGGATATACATCGACTACGAGGCGGGCGAATACCGGCTCCACATGCCGGTGACGCTCGATCCCGGCTCTCCGCTCATCCGGGCGACCGCCGCGATAACGGTGGCCGATTATGCGGGGACCCTCAACGAGGCTATGGCCAAGAGCGCCGAGGCGTCGCTTTCGGTCACCTCGAAGGAGATCGTCCTTCCGCTCGGCAAGGACTATCTGCCGGCCTACGATGCGGCGGCGGGACTTCTCCTTAATTATAAGATATCCTTCAACCAACTCGAACTGCCCGGTACGGTGTCGTTCTTCTATGTCATGCCGCGCGTTCAGACGCAGCTCCTCGGCGCCAAACGGCTGCTCGAGGGCGATACGACACTCTATAAGGTCTTCGTCCAGAACCGGCAGGCGGGCGACCCGATCATGAATGTGCCGATAAAGCTCACCGCGCTTCTGGGTGAAGAGCAGGTGGCCAGCGGCACCGGCAAGACCGACAGTTTCGGTCAGGCATCGATAGAGCTGTCGATACCGGCCGAACTCGACGGCCAGCTCGACCTCGTGGCGACGGTCGATACCGAACTGGGCCAGCAGGTGGTCCGCACGACGGCATCCTGCGAGCGGTTCGACAAGGTGCTCCTGACGACCGACAAGCCGGTCTACCAGCCGGGGCAGACGATCTACATCCGCGCCCTTTCTCTGCGCGTTCCGCACAAAACGCCGCTCGGCGCCCGCGAAGTGACCCTTGAAATACTCGATCCGAAGGGGACCAAGGTATTCAAGGAGAAGGGGACCACGAGCGAGTGGGGCATCTTCTCGACATCGTTCAAGCTCGCGAGCCTCGTGGGGTTGGGTAACTATAAAGTGCAGGCGGTCATCGGGACCGACAACGCGGTGGTCGAGGAGAAGACCATCCTCGTCGACAACTATGTTCTGCCCAAGTTCAACATCTCGTTCAGTTCCGATAAGGAGTTCTACCTGCCGGGTCAGGCCTTCACCGGCACGGTCAACTCTCAGTATTTCTACGGGAAACCGGTCGCGGGCGGCGCGGTCCATGTGTCGGCCAAGAAGTTCGATATCGAGTACGCCGAATTCCAGACGGTCGACGGCACGCTCGACGACAAGGGGGAGTTCAGTTTCGATCTGACCCTGCCGAACTACTTCACCGGCAGTGAGCTGGAGCAGGGGAACGCCTTTGTCCAGTTCGACATCACCGTCACCGATACGGCGGGACACGAGCAGACCACCGTGAAAAAGGCGCTGGTCGTGCAGAATCCGGTGCTCATCACCCTCGTTCCCGAGGCGGGGCGCATCCTGCCCGGTCTTGAACAGTTGTTCTACCTCATTCTCAACGACCCGTCGGGCAAGCCGGTGGGCGGCGTGGTGAATATCTCCAGCAAGGCGGGCAATTTCGATGTGACGGTGCCGGTGCTCGGCATCGCCGTGTTCCCGTACACCGCGGCGGGCGACGAGCTCGACTTCACGGTGAAATTGGGCGACATCACCAAGGTATTCTCGTTCACCAAGGAGGCCAACGCCGAGTTCGTGATGGTGGCGCCGCTCAAACCGATACTTGAAGTGGGCGATACCCTGCCCATCGCGATAGTGGCGAGCTACGATCCGACCGATCCGGTCCCGGCGCTGCTGCCCGACCGCGTCTACCTCGATGTCATCCAGAACGGCCAGACGCGCCTGATGAAGACGGTCGAGCTGACCAAAGGAAAGGCGACGGTCGATATATCCATCGACGAAACGCTCACCGGCCCGGTCGAACTGATGGCCTACTACCTCAACGAAGAGGGGAACATCATCCGCGACGCCCGAACGGTCTATGTCCGCAAGGCGGCGAACCTCGCGATAGACCTCGCCACCGACAAGGAGACCTACAAGCCGCGCGAGAAGGCGAATCTCACCTTCAGCGTCACCGACCTCGCGGGCGATCCGGCCGAGGCGGCCCTCGGCGTGTCGATCGTCGACGAGGCGGTCTTCGCGGTGCAGAATTTCAAGCCGGGTCTCGAACAGACCTACTTCGAGCTTGAAGAGAACATCATGAACCCGACCTATACCGTCTACGGCGTCGCCCCTTCCGACATCATGGGCGCCGAGCCGGCGACCGAAGAGGAGCAGAAGGAACTCGACGAGCGGACCAATGCCTACTTCGCCGCCGAGGGCGACCGGGCGGGCCACGGGCTGGTCGAGGACAGCTACAAGGCGCCCGAGAGCACCTACAAGGGGCAGGCGGCGACCGCGGTCGGCACGCGCATTGAGACCGTTTTCAGCGCCTACAAGGACCAGAGCTATCTCTGGGACTGCACGCAGTACACCCTGCTGACGGCCGACGATGCGGCGGTACTGCTCGCGAGCGCCGTCAACGCCGACCCGTGGGGCAACCTCATGACCGGCACCTTCACGCAGGACACCACCATCGCGAAGCTCGTCATCGTTTCGAACGGTCCCGACGAGATGGCGGGAACGGCCGACGATGTGACGGTCACCTACAAACTCTGCGATCCGAACGGACGCTGGGGCGGCGGCGAGGATGACGGCAACGGCGATCCGAACGCCGGCACCGACAACGCGACGGCGGCCGACAGCGGCGCCGAATACAGCGACGCCGATGTGCCCGACTCGCATGAGAAGGACGGTGTCAAGACGCGCGAATGGTTCCCCGAGACGCTCTATGTCAATCCGCAACTCCTGACCGACGCGAAAGGGAAGGCGTTGGTGGAACTGACCATGCCCGACAGCATCACCGCATGGCGCGTCACGACACTCGCCAACACGATGGGTGGGTCGCTGGGCAGCGTGCTCCATGCCATCACCGTTTTTCAGGATTTCTTTGTCGATATCGATTTCCCGGTATTCCTGACGCAGAACGATTCGGTCAAGGTGCCGGTGGGTATCTATAACTATCTCTCCGAAGAGCAGACGGTCGTCCTGACCGCCAGCGCCGAGGATTGGTTCGAGATGGTCGGCGACGCCTCGGTCACGGTGACGGTACCGGCCAATTCGGTCACCGCCGCCTACTTCCCGGTCAAGGTCCTCAAGATCGGCCAGCATACCCTCACCGTCACGGCGCAGGGATCGAAAATGAGCGACGCGATAAAGCGCGCCGTCAAAGTGCTCCCGGCGGGCATCCCGCAGAACGCCGTCGAAAGCGATATCCTGAGCGGCGACACCGTTGCCACGCTGAACATCCCGGCCGAGGCGGTCGACGGCTCCGAGGAACTCTTCGTCAAGATCTATCCCGGCATGATGTCGCAGGTGGTCGAAGGGCTCGATTCGCTCTTCCAGATGCCGTGCGGCTGCTTCGAGCAGACCTCGTCGGCGACCTATCCGAACATCATGGTGCTCCAGTACATGCTCAAGACCGGCACGATCACGCCCGAGATAGAACTGAAGGCGCGTGACTACATACTGCAGGGGTATCAGCGGCTCCTGACCTACGAAGTGCAGGGGGGCGGCTTCGAGTGGTTCGGCACCCCGCCGGCCCACTTCGTGCTCACCACCTACGGCCTGATGGAATTCGTCGACATGGCGATGGTCCACGAGGTCGATCCAGCGGTCATCGAGCGGACCGCGGCGTGGATGGTGACCCAGCAGAACGGTGACGGCTCGTTCATCCCGTCGACCGGCGGCATCGCCGAAGGGGCGATAGACAACTATCAGGATTCGGTCTTCCGGACGACCGCCTACGCCGTGTGGGCCTTCGCCCGTGCCGATATGCAGCAGACGGCGCGTGAGAAGGGGGCGGAGTATCTCCTTGCCCACCTCGACGAGGCGACCGACAACTACACCAAGGCGATAGCGGCTATCGCGCTCGTTTCGGCTGGTTTCGAGGACGAAGCGGCGGTCGGCTCGTTCATCGACGAGATAATTGCCGACATGCAGGACGACGGCAAGGGCGGCTTCTTCTGGGAGCAAGCGCTCAAGACCGAATTCTACAGCGAAGGGGCGGGTGCCAATATCGAGACGACCGCGATCATCGGCCTGCTGCTGCTGGAGTACGGCGGCCACAATATCGAGGTGCAGGGCGTCCTTAACTGGCTCGCGGGCAATAAGGACAGCTTCGGCAACTGGTCGACGACGCAGGGGACCGTTCTTGCGCTACGGCTGATGGTCGAGGCGCAGGACAAGATGACGCCCGACCCGGCCGACGCGACGATAACCGTGTCGGCGGGCGGAACGCCGGTCACCTTCACGGTGGATGAGACCAACAGCGATGTCATGCGGTTCATCGATCTGGGCACTTCGGTCAAGAAGGGGGTCAATACCGTCACCATCGGGTTCAGCGGCACCGGCCAGCTCATGTATTCGGCCGTGGCGCGCTGGTATGTCCCCGGGTCGGCGCAGACCGGGAACACCGGCCCGCTCGACATCACCGTGACCTACGATAAGACCACCCTCGCGGTCAACGACACCGTCACGGCGACCGTCGATATCGAGAACATCTCGGCCGAGACGCAGTCGGTCATTCTCGCCAACATCGGCGTGCCGCCGGGATTCGACCTGATCGTCGACAAGCTTGACACGCTCCTCGCACAGGAGGGGACCTTCCTCCAGAAGTACGAAACGACCGACCGCCAGATCATCCTCTACATCAACCAGATC
The DNA here is from genome assembly GCA_964412895.1 of uncultured Spirochaetales bacterium. Taxonomy (GTDB): domain Bacteria; phylum UBP6; class UBA1177; order UBA1177; family JAKLFG01; genus CALMRE01. Next base: position 1,548 of record CAYPQK010000043.1, on the reverse strand, counting down.
ACGGCGGGGCAGACCGTGTCGCTCAGCTATGACCTGCTGGCGCGGTTCCCGATAGAGGGTAATACGGGAGAGTCGTCCGTCAATCCGTACTACGCCCCCGAGGACAAGGATCAGGCCGAAGGGCAGGTCCTCACCGTCACCGAATAAACTCTTTTCCCCCCACACCTCAGGGCGGCCTCTCGGGGCCGCCCTTTCTTTCTTGCAATCGCGTCTTCCTTTGTTAAAATGCATTGTCCATAACGGGAGGATGGTTCATGGCCGCCGAAAATAAGGGACAGCAACCGCCCGTCAGCAACACGCCGTTGAATGTCGCGACCAAGGAGCGGATCGATCCGCTGGCCAGTCAGCACGCCATCGCGGAGCAGGAACGCATCATCAACGAGAAGATACTCCGCAACAAGGCGATACAGGAACTCGAGACCGGCGGCTTCGGCGGCGGATTCTCGCGTCGCGACAAGGGGTGGCTCCTGCTCGGGTTCGCCTTCTTCTATGTCGTCTGTCTGCTGATCGGCTACCGGCCCTCGATAACGACCATAATCGGCGGCGGTATGCTGTCGGCCTTCGTACTGTTCCTCGTGGTCTTCTTCATTGAGGAATTCACTAAATTCAAGTTCCCCCGCATCCGCATCCCCATCGTCGACGACCTCGTCTATTACGCGTTCGATCTCATCTGGAACCACCGTCTCCTCTCCGGCGGCATCATTTTCGGCCTGATGGTGGCGAGCACTTTGTTCATCGGGAGCGATGTGTGGGAATCGCCCTACGATACCGACCGCGCGGCGCTGGAGGATGAGTGCGGGGATGAGCAGTGGGAGAGTTGCGTCCGGCTGGGGTATTTCTGTCAGCAGGGGATCGAAGAGGTGAAGAACGGATTGCCGGTCGTCGGGAAGCGCGCCACCGTACGGGCGTTCAAATTCTATAAAAAAGGGTGTGACGGCGGGGAGGGCAAAGGGTGTCTGGGCATGTGGCTCATGTGGGGGCGCGATCAGACACACGCGATAGAGCGGGAAGAGGCGCTGGCGCTTCTGAAGAAAGGCTGTGAACTCAAGAACCGGTACTCCTGCGAGATACAGGATCTGTACGCCCGGGGGATCGATATCGCCCGCGATGCCGAGGCGCTCGACGCGTTGACCGACGATATGGCGGCGGAGGCCGGCATCATCCTGCCTTCGGCATCGAAAGAAGAATGGTAGCGAAGTCCTAGAGCGATATCACTCCGCGAAGAATACGCCGCGCAGGTCCTCGGTGGTCGAGATGGGGCCGCCCTTGCGGTAGGAGACCGCTTTCCACTGATAGTACATCCCCGTTTCGAGCGCCGGTCCTTCGTAGGGGACCTCGACATTCTCGGCGCCGCTCACCCCGCCGTCCATCTGCTTTTCCCAGACAAGGTCGCCGTAGATGTTGTAGACCTTGAGGTTGTAGGCATCCTCGCTCGAATCGTCGGCCCAGATGAAGGTCGGGGTGCCGGTGACCGCCTCGGGGGCATCGGTGCCGGGCGAGACCATTGCAAGCGCTTCGGTTATCTTGAAGCTCTCGAGTTCAACGGTA
>CAYPQK010000042.1:0-24594 GCA_964412895.1 uncultured Spirochaetales bacterium | reverse complement strand
GGTCGTTGTAGAACTTGAGGTCCGTGAGCGAATCGAACGACGCGATGAGGCAGAGATCGTAGGAGCGTTCCGACCGGAGCACATCGACGCCGACCTCCAGCGACCGGACGACCGGCACCGTATCCCTGAGCGCCAGCAGTTTCTCTTTGGCCCGCAGCGCGTTGGCGGCGCGGTCATGACCATCGGCCGACTCGAACAGCGTCCACATAACCACATGACGGATCATGTCATACCTCCGCGGGGTCTACGGTTTATTCTTCTTGTACCAGATGACGATGCCGACCACAAGGACCGCGATGACGGCCAGCTTGAGGAAAGTCTTGGCGACAAGCCAGAGCTGCGATTGCGGCGAATCGAACCTTTCGAGCTCCGCCATCAGCGATCCGGCATGGCATACGATCAGCGCGAACGGCGCGAACTTCTTCATCATGAGCCGGTATCTCCTGTGAAAATGGTGTCGTTATCGTTTCCCGACGGCGCCGTAAAGCGTCGCGAGCAGTTCGTCGGGTCGTTGTGTACCGAGAAAGAGCCGCCGGTCCCTGCCGGTCAGCGTGACGGCGAGCGCTTTGTTGCCGCCGAGCGTGTAGCAGGTCCCTTTGAGCCGTCCCCAGAAGCTGAACCGTTTTCCCCAGCCGCCGAAATCGCGCAGAGCGCCGTATTCCACCAGTTCCACCTTTTCGATATCGGCAAAGGCGATGCGGCGGAACGACCACTCCACCGGCGCGAGACGATAGTAAAGACCGTCGTCGCGCACCTCGACGGCGAGCGACATGATGAGTATCAGGAACGGCGCGAACGCCCCGACGATGGAAACGATGATGATGGGAACGAGCGGGAACGGGGCGCCGGGCTGTTGCACGAACTGCATGATGAGGACGAGGATGACCGCCGCCTCGATGAGTCCGGTGAACAGGATGATGCCGACGAGCGCCCGCTTGTCGAGCCGCTGGACCTCGCTGAAATGGACCATGGGGACCTCCGCTGCGTACCGCGCCATTCTGGCAGGTTCCCCCCTCTTTTGCAATTTTCCTTGCAACGATACGCCGCCGGATGGATAATGATGCATCGTCCGACGGAGGAACGCCATGCAGGGGATCACCGAAAAGTTCGTCGATACCGGCGAAGTGCGCATCCACTACGCCGCCGGTCCCGACAACGGGCCGCCGCTGGTGCTCATCCCCGGCCAGTCGATGTGCTGGGAAAGTTATCTGCAGGTGCTTCCGGCGCTCATGCGCCGTTTTCAGGTCTATGCGATCGACATCCGCGGTCACGGACTGTCGGGACGGACCCCCGGCAACTACAACTACCGTTCCATCGGGCGCGACATGGAGTTCTTCCTGCGCGAGGTGGTGCAACGCCCCGCCATCATATCGGGCAATTCGTCGGGCGGCGTCATCGCGTTATGGTGCGCCGCGAATCTCCCCGACCGGGTGATCGGCGTGGTGCCGGAGGACCCGCCGCTGTTCAGCAGTGAATGGCCGCGCCTGCGCGACGGCTGCTGGGCCTACGGCTTCTTCAAACTGGTGGTCGACGGACTCGACGGACCGCACGGCCGCGACATGGGATACATCTTCCGCAATTTTGAGGTGCCGACCGCCGAGGGGGCGCGCATCATCCGCATCCCCCGCTGGCTGGCGTGGCTCCTCTCGTGGCTGATAGACCGCTACGAGAAAAAACATCCCGGCGCGCCGATAGACATCGGCTGGCTGCCGATGCAACTGCGAGTCCTCATCAAGTCGTTCTCGACCTTCGACCCGAACTTCACCCGCGCCTTCATCGACGGATCGGCCTGCGCCTCCATAGACCACACTGCGGTGCTCAAGGCGGTCCGCTGTCCGATGCTCCTGCTCCATGCCGACTGGTTCATCCAGCCCGGGACCGGCCTGCTGCTCGGCGCGATGAGCGACGACGATGTCCGCCGGACACGCGAACTGGCGCCGCAGTGCGACTACCGGCGCATCCGGTCGGGGCACTCCATCCATATCGAGAAGCCGCGGATATTCATCGCGGAGTTGCTGCGGTTCGCTGAAGAATTAAAAGAGAAATAGGCCCCGGACTATTCGGCGAAGAGGGTATCCTTCTGTTCGTCTATCGCGGCGCAGTCCATCGCCGCATCGACCTTCACCATGACCATCGTGTTGCCCTCGGTGTAGGGCACGATGGTGCGGTCGCCGCCGAAGAGGGCGTTGTCGGTGTCGATGACCAGTTCGGTCTGCTGCCACTGGGCGCTCCCCTCGACGCGGTCGCCCGCGCCGGAGGTCGAGGTCATCTCCATGTAGCTCTTGATGACGCCCCAGATGAGCCCCGAAGCGATGGAGGAGTTTATCTCGAAGGTCTGTCCCGGCTTGCCGTCCTCGTCATGATCGAAGATGCGCGGGTCGTTCTTGTCGGTTATCATCTCGGTCTCGATGTCGAAGGGGGTGGTGCCGTTCTCGCCCTGAAAGTAGGCGCCGCGCATTTCCCACCACTTGTTCATCTTGAACGAGAAATTCTCGGGAGTGCCGCTGTATTCGAAGTCGTCCTTGGGATCGGCCAGCTGATCGGGCGCGATATAGAAGAAATAGTTGCGGAACTTCTCGGGGAAGTAGGTGGTAATGGTCTTCGCTATGTCGTTCCCCTCGACGATGACGGTCTCCATGTAACAGGTCTGCGGCACGCTCGCGAGGACCGCCTTGCCCCCCTCCTCCTTGATGACGATGCGGACGATCTTGTCGGTGCGGACCACGACCTCGTTGACCACCGGCACATTGCCGTCGGCGAAGAGTTCGACCTTCTGCGCCCAGACGCCGGTCAGATGCTGGACAAGCGGATCGACCACCACATCCTCGTCGGTGAGAATGTCGTCGGTGACCGCGGTGTCGGTCACGGTGTCGTCGGTGATCGTTTCGTCGGTAACCGCGGTGTCGGTCACGGTGTTGTCGGTGATCGTTTCGTCGGTGACCGCCTCGTCGGGGGTCGCGTTGTCGACATCGGTCTTGCTTTCCGTCTCGTCGCCGCAGGCAATGAACAGGAACATGGCGGCAAAGGCGATGAACAGGTAGTGCTTTCTCATCTCATCCTCCTAAAAAATGAATTTAACATATATGCCTGAACCGAATATGATGCCGCGCGTCCAGTAGCCCGGATAGCCGGGGTTGTTGGTCTGGAAACCGACCGAGCCGGGGTATATCTCCCCTTAGGATTTGGTCATCTCGGGATATTCGTCCACGACGCTGTTATGCGGGGCCGCGGCCGGATCGCCCTCTTCGACGCGCGTCTTGACGGTGGTCTCCTTGAGGAGCACCTGCGTCTGGACCGATACGCCGCCCGCCAGCGTGAACTTTTCGAACTTGAAGTATTCGGTGTAGCCCAGCGCGAAGGCGACGCGGTCGTTGTCGACATAGTTGGAACGGCCGGTCTGCGGCGGTATGGGGCTGATGTGATAGGTCCAATCGAAGCCGAACTCGCGATCCTCCGAAGCGACATTGACGCCGAAAGCGGGCTTGACGGTATCGTGCCACTTGTCGATCGGGCGCTCGGCGTGACGGTCGCGATACTGCGACCACATGGTGTAAAGGGCGTTGGCCATGAGCGACACGCGCCACCCCTTCACCTCGGGGAAGGTGTACATGATGCCGAGGTCGAAGCGGAGCGGGTCGTTGCCGTAATTGGTCCGCAGGCCCGTATCGAGCCATTTCTTGCGCTTGGTCGGGTCGTTGGGATCGGTCTCGTAGAGCGAATCGAACCCGCGCACCTGTATGTCGACATCGAGGTCGAAATCGAAGTTGAGGTTGGGAAGATGAAGCGTGCCGGTTATCGCCAGATCGTCGATCGGCCGCACCACGAACCCGAAATGGGGCGCGAGCAGCGGCAGTGCGTGGACCGCGATGCCCGGGTCGAACAGCAGGTATTCGGGATTCGAGGCATCGGCGACATAGACGCCGATGTCGGCCACCGCCTGCACGCCGACCGTCGCGCCGATGCCGAGGGCGAGCCAGTCGCCCACCTTGCCGGCGAGCGCCAGCACCATGTGGAAGCTTTCGAGCCGGTCGCCGAGCAGTTCGAAATGGAGCGAGTTGCCGAAGAACTGGTCCCGTTCGTCGGGATAGTAGGGCACCTGACCGGTGAGCTGGCTGGCCGGCAGTTCGATGTAGATCGCCGCGGCGAGCCACCCGTCGAGGAACGACATCTGGCCGCCGATCAGGCTGTAGAAATTGAGGAAGTCGGGATCGTAGGTGCCGCGTTTCTTGATGAGGTCCTCGGTCGGGAGCGGCGTGTAGCGTTTCTCTTCGAGCGGGACATTCGCGCCGTCGTGGGTGATGAGGTTCGAGTTGCGGTCGCGCACCTCGCCGGGGACATCGTACGAGGGATCCTTGCGCATATAGGCGATGTTGAGGTCGCCCGCCGACATCCCGAAGCCGAGCTTGATCTGGTCCTTCTGCCCGATGAGCAGGGAAGGATTGTAATAGGCCGATTCGGGGCCGAGTCCGATAACCCGCAGATTGAACGGGTGCATCAGATCGGGCGAGCCGATCGTTTCGAACAGCGATGCGGCGCTCACCGTCAGGGTCGCGAACGACAGCATCAGGAAAACAAGACAGGCGGTTCTTTTCATCGTATCTCTCCTATTTGGTGGTCGTCGTTGTCGGGACCGGGCTTTCCTTGAAGTTGCTCTGGCGCACCCATTCCTGCGAGCGGCCGAACAGCGATATCCCGATATAGCCGCGCAATTTCAGCTTGCGGCCGAAGGACTTGAGTTTCAGGTAGCCTTTGTAGGTCTCGCCGTTGTCGGGGTCCATGACGCCGCCGCCGTTCCATTCGTCGCCGTCCTTCTTCATCCCCCAGAGTATCTTCATCCCGATGGCGCGTTTGCCCGCCATCTCCCCTTTGCACTTGACGCAGATCGGGTTTTCCTCCTCGCCGGGGCGCGGGAAGACCTTGACGATATGGCCCACCAGTTCACCGCCGATCTCTTCCACCTTGACGATGCCGCGCGGCTTGCCGTCGTTGTCGTCGATGGTCATCCAGTAGCCGACCGGGCTGTCCTGTTCCCCCGCCATGAGCAGCGCGCCGCACAAGAGCGTCAGCACGGCGATAATCGACCGCATCCGTTTCACGAGGCACCTCCGTTCTTTTGTTCGCGATATGTTCCGAATGTCGTTTCCGCGCGGTAATAGACGATGGGGATGACCACGAGCGTCAGGAGCGTCGCCACCATCATGCCGCTCATCTGGGCGATGGACATCGGCCCGAAAAGCTGGCTTCCCGAGGTGGCGAGCGGAACGAGTCCCATGACGGTGGTCACATTGGACAGCATGATGGGGCGGTAGCGGCGCGCGACCGCCTCGACGCAGGCCTTCTTGAGATCGTGACCCTTCCCCTTTTCATCGTTGATGTATTCCATGAGGAGGATGGCGTTGTTGACGACCACCCCGATGAGACTGGTGATGCCGAGGAACGCGGTGAACGAGAAGGGCTGGCCGAAGACGAGCAGTCCCACGAGCGCCCCGATGACCGACAGCGGCACCGTGGTCAGGATGATGAGCGGCTGGAGGAGCGACTTGAATTCGAGGAGCAGGATGAGGTAGTTGAACAGCAGCGCCGCGAGTCCCGCGATGGCGAGGCTCGTGAAGTTGTCGATGATGTTCTTCATCTCGCCGTCGTGGGCCACCGCGACGCCGGAGGTGTCGAGACGCGGCAGGACATCGGTCAGGAAACGGAGCGTTATCTCGGGCGCGCCGGCCCCCGGCGCCACATCGGCCAGCACCGACACCGAATGCTCTTTGTCGAAACGGTAGATGTAGTCCATCTTCGAGGTGAGCGTTATGTCGGCGATCTGTTTGAGCAGGACCTTGTTGCCGGCGACGGTCGACTTTACCGCGAGATTCTCCAGCTCCTCGACGCTGTCGATGTCCGATTCGACGATGATGTCGTACTCGTTGCCGCCGGTGCGGTAGACCGACGCCTTGTCGCCGCGCAGAGCGAGGTTTATCTGCCGCTGGACATCGTATTTGAGGATGCCGAGGCTGGTGGCCACATCGCCGTCGACCTGCACGGTGTATTCGAACCGTTCGGAGGCGGCGTTGTCGCGGACATTCATGAGTCCCGGCATCTTGCGCAGTTCATCCTGAATGGTGCGCGACACCTCGAGTATCCGGCGCAGATCGCCGCCGGTGATGCGGAACATGACCGGGGCGTCCATCGGTTCGGCCTGCTGGAGTATCTTTACCTTCGCCGCCCCGCCGGTGACCGTCGCGTCGAGTTCCTGCTGGAGCCGGTAGCCGAACTCTTCGTTGTCGTCGAAACGCCCCCCCCTTCTCGAGATCGACGCGGAACATCACCTGCCCGAACTCCTTCGACGGCGGCTGGGGGAACATCGTGATATAGAACTTCGGCAGATCGTCGCCGATGACCGCGGTCATCTCGGTCACCTCGGGCTGTTTGCGCAGGATATCCTCGACCTGCCGCACCACCTTCTCGGTGTCGGCGAGCTCCGCTATCTCGGAGGAGATGGTTACCACGACGATGTTCTTGTCGGCGTTCGGGAAGAAACGGATCGGCAGAAAAGCGCCGCCGAGTCCCAACGCCCCGAGCGTTATGACGAGCACGATCAGGAGCGCCGCGACGGGGCGGTCGAGCCCTTTGGCGAGGAGCCGTTCGAATATCCGTCGCACCGGCTGAGGTTTCTCTTTCTCTCCGGTGGTCGGTCGGAACCAGAGTACCGCCATGGTGGGGGTCACGAACATGGCGACGAGGTAGGAGGCCGACAGCGATATGATCACCAGCTGCGGCACGGAAAGGACATACTGGCCGATGTTGCCCGGCAGGAGCATCAGCGGATAGTAGCCGGCGACGGTGGTGAGGGTCGAGGTGAAGACCGGGACCGCCACCTCGATGGTCCCCTCGTAGGCCGCCTTCATCCGGTCCATACCGGCGTCTATCTTGACCTGTATCGCGTCCGATATGACGATGGCGTTGTCGACGAGCATCCCCAGCGCGATGATGAGCGCCACGGTCGATATCTGGTGCACCTTGATACCGAAAAAGGCCATAGCGATGTAGGCAAAGAGTATCGAGAGCGGGATCGCGGTCGCGACGACCATCGCGTTGCGGAACCCCATCCCGATGAAGACCACGATGATGACGAAGAGCATCCCTTCGAGGAGGTTGGACATGAAATCGCCCACCGCCTGCTTCACATCGTCGGGCTGATAGAGCACCTCGTCGACCGTCAGATCGGTCGGGAGCGACCGCTTCACCTCGTCTATCGCCACGCGTACCTCGTCGCCGATGATGAGGACATTGCGTTTCTCCTCGAAGTAGCCGGCGAGGATGACCGCCTCCTTCCCGTTGCGCCGTATCTTGCTCGCCTCGTCGTCGAGCCCCATCGAGACGGTCGCCACATCGCGGAGCCGCACGATGGAGCCGTCGACGGTGGAGACATCGATGACGGTGTTCTCGATGTCGCGCAGCGACGCGTATTTGCCCGGGACGCTGACATTGATGGTCGATCCGTCGCTCGCGATGGCCCCCGACGGTATCTCGATGTTCTGTGCCTGCAGAAGCTTCCAGAGATCCTCGAGCGACAGCCGGTGCTGACTCAGCCGCGCGTTGTCGGCGGTCACCTTGACCACGCGGTCGATCTTCCCCGCGATCTCGAAGCGGACCACGCCGTCGATCTTCCGCAGTTTTTCCTTGAACAGATCGGCGTAGGCCTCGAGCTGGTCGTAGGTGTAGGAGGCGCCCGAGAACGATATCATGAGTCCCGCCGTCTCGCCGAGCTTCGTGTTGAGTTCCGGTTTCCAGCATCCCTGCGGCAGTTTCGGATAGAGATCGTCCATCTTCTGGCGCAGGTCGAGCCACGACTTCTCGCGGTCGGCGTCCGACTTGATATACACCAGCACCATCGATATCGAGTTCTTCGAATAACTGCGGACGCTGTCGAATCCGCGTATCTCGCTGACGGCGTCCTCTATCTTTTCGGTGACCAGTTTTTCCATGTCCTCCGGCAGGGCGCCCGGATAGACCGCCGTCACCAGCGCGATGGTCGGATCGAGGTCGGGGTTCTCCTGTTTGGGGAGGAAGTAGTAGCTGACCAGACCGTACAGGGTGAAGGCCAGTACGAAGAAGAGGGTGACCTTGCGGTTCGCCAGCGCCTGATAGATGAGATTGTTCATTCCCCGCCGCTCACTTGCCGACGATGGCGACCGGCATCCCCTGATGGAGGTCCTTCATACCCTCCACCACGAGCCGCTCGCCCGGCGCGAGGCCGGTCACCTCGACCGTAACCCCTTCGATGGCCCCGAGTGTTACGGTCCGGCGCCGCGCGTGCCCCTCTTCGACGACATAGACATACTCCAGCCCGTCATTCTGGATGGACTGCACCGGCGCCCAGACCGCCTCTTTCTCCCCCACCTCGAACTGCACCTTCGCGATCGATCCGAGATAAAAATCGGAACGGGCCAGCCGGTCGGTCAGTTCGATCTCCACGGTATAGGTACGGCTCTGCAGGTCCGGTATCTGCGCGATGTTCGAGATGCGCCCCGTCCCTTCGACCCCGTCGACGCTGAGCAGCGCCGTGGTCCCCAGCGCGAGCCGCTTGACATCCTTCTGCGAAACGCCGACGCTCACGATCTGCCGGTCGTTGCGGACCACCACCACCGGATAACCGGCCCCCGTTATCTCGCCCGGTTTGTTGAGCAGTTCGATCACGAAGCCTTCTATCTCCGAATACATTTTCAGATCGGCGGCGAGATTCTTCTTGTAATCGACATCGACCTGCGCACGGCGGTAGTCGGCCTCGCGCACATCGCGGTTGAGCTTCGCCTTGTCGTGATCGTCGCCGGTGACCGACCCTTTCTCGCTGAGGCTCTTGATCCGCTGGTAGAAATTCTCCGCCTCGTCGGAGGCCTCCTTCGCCTTGCGGAGGGTGTGCTCGGCGTCCGACACCGCGAAGCCCACATCGGTCGGATCGAGTTCGGCCAGTATCGTCCCGCGCGCCACCTTCTGTCCTTTCTTGACCCGGATGGCGGCGATCTTGCCCGGCATCTTGAAGGCGTACTTTTTGATATCCTGCGAACTCAGCGTCCCGATGTAGGCAAGCCGCACCGGCCGCTTTTCCTTCTGTATCGTCACCGTCTTGACCGGCCGCGCCTTCTCCCCCTCTTCGGCGTGCTTGACGCCGCACCCGTTCAGGCAGAACAGGATACTCAGGAAAAAGGCCGCCACCGGGAACACCCGACCGTTCATATCGCACCTCGTCATTTCAGATATCGGTTCGCGCGCGATGCGCATGTGAACCTTCATAGACGAAGCGCTCCACGATTGCAACTTTTTTCAGAAATTCTTTAAACATATCAAATGGTTGTATTGTTTTTTGGCGTGCGATTCCGAACGCTTCGTGCGCTACCGCACAGAACGGGATGTTATTTATTTCTTGACCGCACGGAGCGTTTCAGGATATAGTCGGTGTGGTGTTAGCGAAACGAAAATCGGGGTTCGACATGAGAATGTTCTCCGCCGCATTGGGATTCATCCTTTTCTCGACGGGACTTCTGGCCGAGACGCGCCAGCCGAAGATCGCCGTCATGGAGATAGAGGACACCTCCCAGCGATTCGACGCCGCCATCATCGAGAACGCGACCGAGATGCTCCGGTCGAAACTGACCGCGACCGGCCGTTTCGTGGTCATCGACAAATCGCGCCAGCAGGAAAAGCTGAAGAACCTCATCAAAGAGGAAAAGCGCGAATCGTACAAGGAATGCTACGACCAGAAGTGTCAGATACCGCTCGGGCAGGCGCTCGCCGCCGATACCATACTCCGCTCCTCCATCTCCTGCATCAGCCAGAACTGCGTGCTGTCGGCCGAACTGGTGGACCTCGCCAAAGAGGCGACCATCCGCGGCGGCAGTGCCGAATTCATCTACAATCCCGATTCGCCCGAGGCGCTCTTCCCGGCCATCGTCGAGGTCATCAAACAGCTGACCCCCGAACCGCCCAAACCGCTGGAGCCGCCGCCGGTCCTGCCGCCCAAACCGCTGGAGCCGCCGAAAAAGATCGTCATCGAACGGAGCCATCCCTATCTCTGGTGGGGCTTAGGCACCTTCCTCGTCGGCGCCGGACTCATCGGCGGGGCGATAGCGAGCGATGTGAAGGCGGCCGACTGGTACGACCGCTACCGCGATATGACGAGCGACGCCGGCATAGCCGACTGGGTAGCGAACGGCGGCACGCAGGAAAGTTTCGTCAAAAAGGCCAATGACGCGCTCGCCAACGGAGACGACCTGCGAACCATAAGCATCGCCCTCTATGTCACGGGAGCGACGGCGGCGGTGACCGGCATGACGCTCATGATCTGGTGGAAGGATACGCCGGTCGAACAGTTGACGATCCTCCCGACGCCGGGCGGCGCGATGATCTCCTTCAGCGGCGAATTTTAGGGAGGCGGCCATGAGATATATACCGATACTCATCATCGCCCTTGTCGCGTTCGCCTGCGCGCAGCGGCCCGACGACACCAACGCGGAGCAGACCTACAGCGGCTGGCTCGCCGCCCATCCCGACGAGGACATCGACCCGATAGAGGACGATCCCGACTTCGACGACTCCTACGAACTCGACGAGGATATCGACGATTACGACCCGCCCAACGATCCCGACCTGCCCGAGGACGATATCGATATCTCCGACGATGACCTGATCGATGACGATCTGGTCGACGAGGACCTCATCATCGACCCGATGACCTGCACCGCCGACACCTGCGACGATCCCTACTCGGGACTCACTTGGCAGAAGGATTCCTCCTACACCGGCGCGCAGGGGAACTCGGCGTCGTTCTGCACCGGCATCAGCGGGTTCGGCGGTTTTGCGAACTGGCGTCTGCCGACCATCACCGAACTGAAGACGCTGCGGCGCGACTGCGACAACGACGCGGGCTGTACCGACGCGACGGTCTGTTACTGGGACACTTTGCTCAGCGGCGCCTGTGACAAACCACATTGGTCTTCTACGCTCGCCGGCGGCACGCAGTATTCCACCCTCAACTTCAAAACGGGCAAAGTGGCGGCGGTCGAACAGAATGTCGATCAGTACGCCCGCTGCGTCACCGATACCACCAAGTAAACCCTGCCGAATACGCCGTCGCGGTTGCAATTAGGGATAAAGCGTGGTAATATAGTGCGTTCTGTTTTATTGTGGGGTGATGTGATGAAGTTGTTTTTAGTGATGGGCGTTTTGTGCGTCGCGTTGCTGGTTTCCTGTTCCGAAGGGAACACGACCGGCACCGACGATCTGGGGACCACCGATACCGAAGAGACGGGCGACAGCGACAAAAGCGCTCTGCCGGAGCAGGATACTACCGCCGGCGACACCGACCAGCCGGGCTTCCCCGACGACGAGGGGACCGACACGATCCTGCCCGACGCCGACAGCGATGCGTGGGTCGATCAGGACGAGGACGGCGACGGCATCTCCAACGGCGTCGAGGCACCCGGCGGGGTGAAGGTCGACACCGACAACGACGGCACCCCCGACTATCAGGACACCGACTCCGACGGCGACGGCATCCCCGACGCCGACGAAGGGGTGACCGATACCGACGGCGACGGCACCGCCGACTACCGCGACACCGACTCCGACGGCGACAATATCCCCGACAGCGTCGAAACGGCCGATGACGCCGACGGCGACGGCACCCCCAACTACCGCGACTCCGACTCCGACGGCGACGGGCTCAACGATATCTATGAAGGGACGAGCGATCTGGAAGAGGACGGGATACCGAACTATCTCGACGACGACTCCGACGGCGACACGATACTCGACAAGGACGAAGGTGCTCTGGCGGGCGATCCGGCCGACAGCGACGGCGACGGCTTCGACAACTATCAGGACCTCGACAGCGACAACGACGGCCTGTCGGATGAGACCGAGAACACCATCGGCACCGATCACACCAGCATCGACACCGACGGCGACACCTACGACGACAATACCGAAGTGGCGGCCGGCTCCGATCCGCTCGTTTCCGACCCCGAATTCTACGAAGGGCAGTTCTATGTGATACTTCCCTATCAGGACCCCGAAAAGGATGAACCGCTGAAGTTCAGCACCCAGATAAAGATGGTCGATCTGGTCATCACGCTCGATCTGTCGGGTTCGATGAGCTATGCCCGCGACAACCTCAAGACCGGCATCAACACCACCGTCGTCCCCGGCGTGGGCGCCGCGGTCCCCGATCCCGCCTTCGGGCTTTCGTCGTTCGCCGGCATCGAGGACGCCGCCTTCTTCCTGAACCAGCCGGTCACCAAGGACGCGACGGCGATGACCACGGCGGTCGACAATCTCGGCGGCGCGGGCGGCGGCAAGGTCGAGGCGCAGTACGAGAATCTCTATCAGATAGCATCGGGCGCAGGGTTCGCGGGCGAACTGCTCGAGGTATCGCTCGATATCGGTCAGTGGGTCGAGAATTTCTATGAACATTACGCCGATGTCAACATCGCGCCGGTCGACTGCACGGGGCAGCTCGGCTCCATCGGCGGCGCCTGTTTCCGCCCGGCGGCGCTTCCGATCATCATGATGATCACCGACGAGAATCTCTATGACATAAACGACGACTGGGTGAGCGATGGCGGCGTCCTGCGCCTGCGCTACAAATGGCGCGACGGCAAGGATCAGGGGCACTACGCCAATGAGGTCATCGCCGCGATGAACGCGAAGAACGCCAAGTTCATCGGCGTGGTGGGCGAAGGGGTCGGCGACCTGCTGTTCGACATAACGGAACAGTACGAAGAGATCGCCGACGGCACCAACTCGAAGGGCACCAACGGCCAGTACTTCATCTTCCAGACCGGCTATTCGGGCAACGGCCTCTCATCGGAGATAGTCGCGGCGGTCAAGGAACTGGTCGAGAACATCGCGATGGATGTCACCACCACCCGCGCCTCGGTCGCGAACCCGTTCAGCATCGACACGACGCAGTTCATCGTCGACATCATCCCCGCCTACAGCGACCCGGCCGACAGCTATGTGAGCAAGGACGGAACGACCTTCTATCAGGCCAAACCGGGGGTGAACATCTTCTTCGATGTCACCTTCAAGAACGATATCTTCCAGCCCACCACCACCGCCAACACCCTCTTCCGCGCCACCATTCAGGTGCTCGGCGAAGGGGCGCTGCTCGACGAACGCGATGTCTTCATCATCGTGCCGGGCATCAAGGATAACGGCGGCATTGAGTCGTAGAACGCCGACCGACCGAACTCGCAACACTTATCAGTTATATAATTCTTACGCCCGGACCTCGATGTCCCAGCTTTGGCCTCCCAGGTGGATACTGGGTTGCCGTCATTTCTTTTGAGAGTTTTTTCTTAACCATTCGCAAGCGTCTTTGTCCCCGAAATCACAAGATCTCTTGAAATAATACTCACTTTTGAGAACATCTTTTTGTAATATTCCCATCTCTCCTTGATATAATAGGGCCAACTCATAACAGCCCAAAGATGCGCCACCGTTGCATGCGGTTTCAAGAAGAGAATATCCCTTACGATAATCGCCTATTCCCACGCGATCTTCTATGTAGTCGTTAGCCGCATCTACACACAGATCATAATCACCCATTGAACACTTTTTTTCCTTCTCGATGATGCTGGAATCTATTTTACAGTTGCTATTCTTGTTGTTTATTAAAAATATAGGCTCGGCGTTGTCCTTTTTTGTACAACAGTAAAGCGATATGATAGCTATTGAGACGATATAACTTATGGTTTTCATGTGTTGCCTCCAGCAAAACTATCGTTTCTTTAGAGAAACTTCTTTGGGGTCACATCTATATTAAAACAACTTTTCACGCCGTCCCTTCTTCGTATCTTGCCCATCCATTTCATATGTCGCTTGAGTAAAATGGTGCCGTCAGTTGTCGTACTCTTTCGCGGCGTCGATGAGGTCGACGAACTGCAGCCGCAGGCCGTGCGGGTCCTTACCGAGCGATCCGTTCGCCCGCGTCTTGGCGCTGTCGTAGGAAGCGTCGAATTTGTAGTAAGAGTCGCGGAGGAGCAGTCCCCATTCGGTCACGGCGCTCGCGAACCGGAAATTCTCCGACGGTTCGGCGAGGTAGTGTTCGGCCGTCACCGGGACCGCCATCATCGTGCTCTCGTCTGACAGCGGCGGCTTGTAGCGCACGCTCACCTCGACGAAATCGTCGACACCCGGCGCGTAGGCGAATGGACTCATCCCGTCGACATATTCTATCTGATAGAACGCGGTGACGGTGTGACCCGCCCCCAGTTCGCCCGAATCGACCGTGTCGTCGTTGAATTCGCTGTTCTCCATGACGCGGTTGTCGTAGCCGATGAGCCGGTACTTGAGCACCTTGGTCGGATTGAACTGGACCTGCATCTTCACATCCTTCGCGATGGTGTAGATGGTCCCGGCAAGACGGTCGGTGAAGACGCGGTTCGCCTCCTCGATGCTGTCGATGTAGTAGTAGTTGCCGTTCCCTTTGTCGGCCAGCGCCTCCATGTTGCCGTCGGCGATGAAGTCCGGGTCGCCGAAGGTGAGCACCGTCAGGAATATCTTCTTGTCCCGCTCCGTTTCGATGAGCGTGGTCAGTTCCTCGGTCGAGGTGAAACCGCCGGTATTGAATTCGCCGTCGGTGGCGAGGATGACGCGGTTGTTGCCGCTTTCATCGAGGTTCTTTTCCGCCTCGGTGTAGGCCAGCTGTATCCCTTCGCCGCCGTTGGTGGAACCGCCGGCGGAGAGCGAATTGATGGCCGCGCGGATCGTCGTTTTTCCCGATGCGGTCGCCTTAGTGGGCGCCAGCGCCTCGGTGGCGGCGTCGCTGAACTTGATGATGCCGATGGAATCGTCGTCGCCCATACCGTCGACCAGCGTCAGGAGCGCCGTTTTAAGGAGCGGCAGGCGGTCCGACGGCTCCATCGAGCCCGACACATCGATGAGGAACATGAGGTTCGACGGCATCTTCTCGGTCAACTGCTCTCCCTTGAGCCCGATCATCAGCAGGTCGTGCGGCGCGTACCACGGGCAGGGTCCCATCTCGACCGTCACCGAGAAGGGATATTCGGCGTCCGGTGCCGGTGCGGTGTAGGTATAGTCGAAGTAGTTGATGAGCTCCTCGATGCGGACATTCTCGATCAGCGGCATATATTTACTGTAGGTGAGATTCCGCCGGACAATGGAATAGCTCGCCGTGTCGACATCGATACCGAAGGTCGATTCGGGCTCGACCGCCGTGAAGATGAAGGGATTCTCGTCCTCCGGGACCTCCTCGTCGGCGTCGGGAACGGCCGTGTCGGCGTCCGCCGCACCCTCATTCTCGGGCGTTTCGGTGTCGGTCGCCGTATCGGTGTCGGCCACGGCGGTATCGGTGTCGGTCATCGGGTTGTCGACCGTCTCGTCGGTAACGGTATCATCGGTCGTGGCGGTGTCGCTGTCGGTCGTCGTCGTGTCGGTCGCGGTGTCGGGCTGTGTGTTGTCGACGAGAGCCGTATCGCTATCGACCTTGGCGGTGTCGGTCGTGGTGAGCTCATCGTTACCGGTGTTCGACGACTTGTCGGACGAAGCGCAGCCAGCCGCGAACGCCATGAGGAACGCCACAAAAAGCGGAACGAGCCATACGCGCGGTGCCATGATATCCTCCCCGGTGCTCAATTGTCGTAGTCTTTGGCGGCATCGACCAGCGTCACGAACTCCGCCCGCAGGCCCCACTCGTCGGTGCCCAGCGCGCTCTGCGCCCGCGCCTTTGCGTTGTCGTAGGAGGCGTCGAACTTGTAGTAGGAATCGCGGACGAGCAGGCCCCACTCGGTCACGGCGCTCGCGAAGGCGAAGTTCTCCGACGGCTCGGTCAGGTAGTCGGCGGCGGTCACCGGGACGCTGAACATCGTGCTCTCGGTCGATTCGGGCGGTTTGTAGCGGAGCCGCACCTCGACGAAATCGTCGGCACCCGGCGCGAACATATAAGGGCTCATCCCGGAGACATACTCTATCTGATAGAACGCGGTGACGGTGTGCCCCGCCCCCAGTTCGCCCGAGTCAACCGTGTCGTTGTTGAAGTCGCCGTTCTCCAGCACCTTCTTGTCGTAGCCGACCAGCCGGTACTTGAGCACCTTGGTCGGGTTGAACTCGACCTGCACCTTGACATCCTTCGCGATGGCGAAGAGGATCCCCGTCACCTTGCGGTTGAGGACGCGGTCGGCCTCTTTCGCGTTGTCGATGTAGAAGTAGTTGCCGTTGCCGTTCTCGGCCATCGTCTGGAGATTGGTATCGTTCAGTTCGGCAGGTTCGCCGAACCCGAGCACCGTCAGGAAGATGAAGGCGTTGCGGTTCGACACGATGAGATCCTTCAACTGGGTCGCCGTCATGGCGCTCCCCATGTTGAACGCGCCGTCGGTGGCGAGGATGATGCGGTTGTTGCCGTCGCTGCTCTTGTTGGCCGCGGCCCAATCGTAGGCCATCTGTATCGCCGCGCCGCCGTCGGTCGAACCGCTGGCGGTCAACGAATTGATGGCCGACTTGATGACCGACTTGTTGCTTGAGGTAGCCAGCATCGGGTTGAGCATGACATGCGGCTGGTCGTTGAAACGGATGATGCCGACACGGTCGAATTCGGTCAGGTTGTCGACCAGTTTGTTCATCGCCGTCTTGAGGAGCGGCAGGCGGGCCGCCGGCAGCATGGAGCCGGAACCGTCGATGAGGAAGACGAGATTCGAGGGCTTGCGCTCCTCCGGCAGGAGATCGTGCCCCTTGAGGCCGATCATCAGCAGGTCGTGCTGGTCATACCACGGGCAGGGCCCCATCTCGACCGTCACCGAGAAGGGATGGGTCGCCCCCGCCTCCGGCACCGGGTAGTCGTAATCGTGATAGTTGATGAGCTCCTCGATGCGGACCTTGTCGGTCGGCGGCATATACATATTATAAGTAAGGTAGCGGCGGACGATGGAGTAACTGGCGGTGTCGACATCGATGCCGAAGGTCGATTCGGGCTCTACCGCCGTGAATATGAAGGGATTTTCGTCCTCCGGAAGCTCCTCGTCGATATCGGGCGTCTCGTCGACGACATCCTCGTCGGCCATCAGCTCATCGGGGGTCGACACATCGGAGTCGGAGTCGCTTTCCACATCGACCTCCTCTTCCGGCATGTCGGGGTCGGTGGCGGGGTCGTCGTCGACCACGGTGGTGTCATCGACGACCGGATCATCTTCGACGGGGGTCTCGTTGTCATCCTCGACCGTTGTGTCGTCCTCGGGCATGGTACCATCATCGACGGCCGGGGTGTCGTCGTCTAGAGTCACCGAATCGGGTTGGGGACTGTCGTCGGCGACGACCGTCTCATCACTGTCGTCCTTATCGTCGGACGCGAGTTCGTCGCTCAGCGTTGTTCCTTCGCCGCCCGTCGTATCGGCATCGGTCGGCTCCACATCGACATTGGTGAAGCTGTCCTCGCCGCACCCGGCGATGAACAGAAGGCCGCAAACGACAAAGAGCACTCTGAAATAACTCGACATTCCGCCCATGGCACCCTCCCTCAAGATATACACACTCACCTATAGTGTATGCAACGAAGACATTTCATTATACTAGACGGTAAAAAAATTCAAAGAGTTTCGGAAAAAAAGATTTTGGGAGAACTAATGCAGGAAATGGTCAGTTCGCGGTGAATTCAGCCGAAAGCCGTTTGGGTTTGTTGGTGATCGCCACGGAGAAATCGGGGAAGGTGCCCGTGACATCGGTCGCGGGGCTGCCGTTCGGCTTCATCCACTGGTTGAAGGTATACCCGCTATTGGCCGTCAGATGTATCTGGACGGTCGAATTGATCGGGTAGCAGATGTTCTGCGGATCGGCGCCTTCGGTCGGCTGACCGGCCGGCGTAGTGGTGTACGAACCGGCCAGATCGAACACCTTCTCGTTATTCACATCGAGATGGTAGATCGATACGGTCACACTTACGAAGTCCTGAGCGCAGGCTGCCACGATCACATCGGTGTCGGTCATACCGCCCTCACCTTCGGGAATGATCGAATCTTCATCGGAAAGCAGATCGTCGTTCATCCCGTCATCGGGGATATCCCCATCGGTCACCACATCGTCGGTCACGATGTCGTCGGTCTGCACCACATCGGTGTCGGTCGGGGTCGTGTCGGTCAGGATGTTATCCTCATCGCCGGTTACCGGAGCATCGTCCGAAAGGGTCCCTTCGGCGAACAGATCGTCCTTGTCGCCGGTGGCATCCTCATCGAAAACGGTCGTGTCGGTCACGATGTCGTCGTACACTTCTTCGTTGTCAACGATCGTCTTGGTCGAGCTGGTGCAGGCGGCCAGCATCATGGCCAGCGCCAGAACGATCATCAGGCGGAACAGTTCTCTCATCGGTCTCCTCCTTCGTGTTTAATTGCCCGGTTTATTCTCCGGATCGCTATCTCCATTCATGTGCTCTCTTTTATGCTGTTTTTTCATCTCTTCGCATTCTTTCTTCTGCTCTTTTTTCTGCTCTTTCTTCATTTCCTTTTTCTGTTCCTTCTGCTCCTGCTTCATCTCTTTCTTTTCCTGCTTCTGCCCTTCTTTCAGGGCCTTTTTCTCCTGTTTCTGCTCCTGGGTCATCTCCTGCTTACCGCCGCCCTCCGCTTTACCGAGCTGTTCGCGGTCGCGCTCCCGGGTCTGCAGTTTCTGCTCCTCTCCCGTGTTCTTGGCCTCTTCCTTTTGTTTTTCTTCGACCTTCTGTTTTTCCTCAGCTTTCTGCTTCTCTTGGACAGGAGCTACGGTCTCTTCGGCCGAAAGCAGAAGTGACAGCGTAAATACCGAAAGCGCTACGAAAATCAAGGTTTTTCTCATGATTCTTCTCCATCCTAACAAAGAAACGGCGGAATCTCATCACGCCCATAAGACGCCCGGAGCAAGGAAAAGGTTCCAAGAAATAGATGTTGATTTGCCCCCTTCCGTGTGTTATATTTCACCGCTGTTGGCAATTTGCGGGGTTTTATCATGCGTCTGTACCAGTTATGCCTGCTCCTGCCGGTTCTTCTGCTTCTTTCCTGTTCGGGGGTTAAAAACAACAACACCGCCGATACGCAACCCGACAAAGACGGTGTCGAGATGCCGGACACCGACGGCATCGAGCCGGTTGACGATGTGCTCATTGAGCCCGATGACGGCGAACCGCCGACCGACACCGCGGAAAGCGACGATGCGGGGATCGACGACCCGGCCACCGACGATATGCCGGCCGACGAGGACCTTTCCGCCGACGATATCCCGCTGGACGATCCGCTCATTACGGACGATGAAGAACCCGTCGAGGACGACGCGGTGACGGAGTTCGACGACCTTCAGCCCGACGACCCGACCGACGACACACCGCTTCCCGAACAGGACAACGCCGGCGACCTCGATACCGCCGATGCGGATGTCGACATGGCCGATACACAGCCCGAAAGCGACATCGTGCCCGATATCACGCCCGACATCGACATCGTGCCCGACATTGTTCCTGATGTCGATATCGACAGCCATATCTGTACGCCCGAAGAAGTGGTCGCGTGTCCCTACACCGGCGACCCGAACACCAAGGATGTCGGCCCCTGCAAGGCGGGAACGAAGACCTGCGCCCTGAACGGCCTGAGCTGGAGCGACTGTACCGGCGAGGTGTTGCCCGAGGCCGAGATATGCGGCAACGGCATCGACGAGAACTGCAACGACGACACCGACGAGAATGTGGACCTCGACGGCGACGGCTGGGGCAGCTGTGCGGGCGACTGCTGTGACAGCGTCCTGCAGTGCGCCGACCCGGCCAAGGTCAATCCCGGCGCGTTCGAACTGCCCGATGACGGCGTGGACAACGACTGTAACGACGAGATCGACGAAGATCCGCGCGTCAGCTGTTCGGCCGCCGCGAAATTCAGCGCCACCACCGCCGCCGATCTCGTCAACGGACTGGATATCTGCAAGACCTCGACCGGCGGTTCGTGGGGCATCGTCGGTACACCCACCCTCACCCGGGCCGGCGGCACCGGCACGGTCGACAACAAACAGATAGCGGTCATGCAGCAGTTCGGCACGAATGCGTCGAACGCCGCCATTTTCGGCGGTACGATGGCCTCCCTTTCCTCGGGACGGGCCCGCGACATGAACGATCCCGACCCGACCGCCGACACCTCTTACACCTATTACACCGGCGATCCGCCGACCGACTTCATAGCGGCGCACAGCAACAGTCTGCCGACCACCAAGAGCGGCTGTCCGAGCGGATCGGGCGCCAACGACGGCGTCATGCTTTCGGTCACCCTCAAGGTGCCCACCAACGCTCTGTCGTTCTCGTTCAACTTCCGGTTCTTCTCACAGGAATACTGGCGTTTCACCTGCAACAATTTCAACGACTTCTTCATAGCGATGCTCTACACCAACGCCACGGGGGTGCCGGCCGACAAGAACATATCGTTCGACAGCAACGGCTCATATATCAGCGTCAACTCGAACGCCTTTTTCACCGTATGCCAACCGAAGACCGGCTATCCCTGTCCCGACGGGGTGGCGGCGCTGGCGGGCACCGGATACGGCGAAGAGTATTCGCTCGGCGAAGAATATGACATGGGCGGCGCCACCAAATGGCTCGCGACCGCCGCGACGGTCCTGCCGGGAGAGACCATAACACTTAAGTTCGTTGTCTGGGACACCACCGACCAGAATCTCGACTCGCTGGTGATCATCGACAACTTCAAGTGGAGCGTGCAGGGGACCGGCGGCGGTGGCGGCGGCGGCGATCCGACCACCTATGAGTGCTGGGATCTCAACAAGAACCAGTTCTGCGATCTGCCGTCGGAAGGCAACCCCTATTCGGAGGACCTCAGCGGCGACAACAAGTGCACCGAACGCGATTGTTGATCTTTTTTGAAATACAAATGGAACTTTTTATCAACGCTCCGCGTCCCATGTATGTGATGAGATACTGAAACATATCCAAAGGGGGGCCTTATGAAGAACGGTCTCATGTTCCTCGTCCTTTCCTGTCTGCTCATCGCCTGCGTTCCGCCCTATTCGCCGACCGGCGAAAAGGACCCGACGGCGCCGCAGATAGCGGCGATAGTGCCAGCCGACGGCGCGGTCGATGTGGCGCCCGGAACGGTCGTCACCGTCACCTTCACCGGCCCGGTCGATCCGGCCACCGTCCACGCCTACTCCCTGCGCCTCTTCGATAAGGCCGATGCGGCGGTCCCCGGCATCGTCGATCTTTCCGACGACGGCCTGACCGCCACCGTCACCCCGACGGCGCCGCTGGTCGAAGGAGGCACCTACACCGTTGAGATATCGCGGCAGATACAGGACCGCAGCGGCATCCCGCTCGATATCGACGGGGCCGACGGCCTGTTCATCTCCCATTTCACCGCACTGGCCACGCCGCCGACCGTCGTGTCGGTAGCCCCGGCCGATGAGGACGATACCGTCGATCCCGCGCTCACCGAAGTGACCGTCACCTTCTCCGAGCCGATGGATCCCGCCGGCATCACGCAGGCCACAATACTCGTCAGCGACCTGCAGGGGACCGTCACCTATGACGCGGAGACCCTGACCGCACGGTTCGCGGTCGACGGCCCGCTCGCGCCGCTTCATACCTATACGATATTCGTCGCCGGGACGGTCGCCGACGCCTCCGGGATACCGATGGGGACCGATCTCATCTCCCGTTTCACCACCACCGAGTAAGGGAGGCGCGCATGAAAAGGCTGATATTGTTCTCGATAGTGCTTCTTCCGTTCCTGCTCGCCGCCAAAAGTTTCGATCTGGAGGCCGCAGACCCGGCACCCGCCGCGCCCAAGACCCCCGCGCAGAACAACACCGGCACCTCGGTCTTTTCCGACCCGGCCGCGCCGGTGACGGAACAGCCCGCCGTCGCGCCGCAGGAAACGGTCCCGGCGCCGGAGGAAAAACCGGCGGAGCCCGCGGTCGAACAGAAAGCGGAGGCCGCTGAACAGCAGGCGGAGGAAAAAGAGCCGCTTAACTACTTCAGCATCGCGGTCAAGGCCGATATGACCGCCCCATTGTCGAAGGTCGATCCCGGCTTCGGTGTCCACCTCGACATCCGCTATATCCTGCCGTGGATGAACCCGTGGTTCACCGTCGGCGTCGACGCCGCCTGGTACCGCCTTGCGGGTAAGGGGACGCAGACCGATCCGCAGATAGGGTTGTACGATTATTCATGGATCATCGATTCGGTGCCGATAAATATCGGGGCCGCCGTCGAGATAGATAAGCCGCTCAAGTGGTTCGTGGTCATCGCGGGCGGCGGCTTCTCTGTGGTGTGGGCCCGTTCGGACGGCGATATGTTCGGCGGCAACACCTTCGCCGAGGACATCGCCTTCGGTTACTATGTCCACGCCGGTATCGAGTTCCGATTCCTCCCCTACGGCGGCGTGACGATCGAATACCGTCACTCCGGCTTCTTCCTCGACTTCAACTATCCGGAACTCAACGAGAAAGTCGGCGACATCGGCGGCGCCATGGTACTGGTCGGTTATAAGTACACCTATTAATAAGGATACGAGGGAGGCTTCGATGAACACACTCATCCGTTCTCTGGCACTGGTCGCGGCGCTTCTGGCGGCGATACCCTTCATGGGCTGTAGCGACAAGGATTTCGTCGTGGTCGCCGACAACCCGCTCCGGGTCATCTACCTGTCGCCCAACGACGGCGGCAGTAATATCGCGCTCGATTCCACCGTCACCGCGGTCTTCTCCGAAGATGTGGTGGCGGCGACCGTCACCGACGGCGTCGGGTTCTCCGTC
Organism: uncultured Spirochaetales bacterium; assembly: GCA_964412895.1. Taxonomy (GTDB): domain Bacteria; phylum UBP6; class UBA1177; order UBA1177; family JAKLFG01; genus CALMRE01. The sequence goes on along the minus strand of CAYPQK010000042.1, from coordinate 1,824 downwards.
GATAACATCGCCGATCCCGAAAATCCGGTGAAGGTCTCCGGGGCCGTGACCTACGATACGGCGACGAAGACCGCCACATTCACCCCCGACGCGGCGCTCGGCTATTCGACCACCTACCGGGTCGTGCTGACCAAGAGCATCCTGAAGGCCGACACCCCCGATTCGAAGGGCGGCACGCTCGCCATCGAGGTGAACGCGCAGTTCCGCACCGTCGATCCCGCCGACCTCGCGGTGGTCCACACCACCCCTGCGGCGAGTTCGTGGGAAACGCCGGTCTACCGCGATATCCGCATCGTCTTCTCCCATCCGGTCGACCCGGCGTCGGTCGTCGCGGGCGAAAGCCTTATCGTCGAAGATGTCACCGTCGGCACCGCGCCGGTCGCGATAGAACCGGCCGCAACCGACGGCATCGCGTGGAACGAGGATAACACCATACTGACCTTTACCCCGGCCGCGCCGTTCGGCTATACCCGTCTTGTCCGCGTGACGCTCACCGAAGCGATACGCACTCCCGTCGCCACCGCCACGGGCGGAACGCTACCGACCGAGGTCGTGATCCTGTTCAAGACGCTCAACCCGCCGCCGGTAGCGATCGTGTCGATCACGCCGTCGGGCGAGGCCGAAGGGATACTGCGCGAAACGGAGCCCGATTCGGGCGACGCGACCGCCTTCATCGTCTCGTTCAGCGAAGGGGTGAAACAGGCGGAGATCGACCTCGACGGCGACGGCGAGATCGCGGCCGACGAGGGCGGCGCGCTTTTGATAGAGGATGTGACCGACGGGGCCGAGAACGCCGTCGCGATCCCTTGCGCCGTCGAATGGCTCGACAATGTCGGGGGCGCCGCGCAGGACGCCGGCGACACCGTCAACTGGGATGAACGCTATCTGACCGGCGACGACACCACCGTCAAGATAACGCCGCTCGATATCGTCGATTATTCGCGTCTCCTCCGCGTCACGCTCATCGGCGACGCCGACACCGCCCATCCGCTGACGGGACTCATCGTCTCCGACCGCGCGACCGACGGCGGCGGCCAGCTACCGACGACGCTCACCTATCTCTTCCGGATGCAGGACCCGCTGGTCCTCTCGATAGTTTCGGCAACCACCGGCACCGGCACCCTGCCGATGCCCCGCACCGACTCGTTGGTGTTCAGCTTCTCCGAAGGCGTCGCGCAGGCGACGGTAACGGTCGACACCACCCTCATCGCCGAGGATGTCACCGGCCTTGCCGATCCGCTCACCGCTACGGCCCACGGCCCGATAGCGGGCACCGTCTCCTTCAACGGCGCCGACGCGCCGACCGGCACATCGCTCATCGGCGACGACACTGTCGTCACCTTCACCCCCGACGCGGCGCTCCCCTACGGCACGATCGTCCGCATCGTCTGGCCCGGCTCCGACGATCCGACCGCGACGGTCGTCAAATCGGACCGCGCGACCGACCGCGGCGGCCAGCTGCCGATAGATGCATCCTATATCTTCGCGACCGAGATCACCCCCGACCTGACCGTGCTGGGCACCTATCCCGGCGAGGCGGAAAAGGATAAACCGATAGACGGCGCCGTCACGATCCGCTTCAACAAGCCGGTCGACTGCGCCACCGTCACGGCGGGCGCCTCGGTCACTCTCGCCTTCGATTCGACCGACCCCGAGACCCCCGGCGCCGCGATACCGGCGACGATAAGCCCCGCCTGCGCCGCCGGCGACGCGCAGATAACGATCGTCCCCAACACGGCGATAAAGTACAGCCGCGATGTGGTGGTAACGCTCACCGACGCCGTCGCCTCGGCCGATGCGGCGCTCGCCAACCCCCACGCCGAC
>CAYPQK010000041.1:0-24743 GCA_964412895.1 uncultured Spirochaetales bacterium | reverse complement strand
ATCATTTTCAGCAACTCGATGAGATGATCTATCTCTTCCGGGACAAGTTCTATGTCGACCCCATACCAATTGTTTTTCCAATCTTCCATCGTTACTCGCATTTTTCCCTCCATTCAAAACTTTCCCCATTCTATCCTTTCGGAAAAACGAGGCAAGAGATTTTTGTACCATTATCCCGCCCTGTCAAGGGAGGGTAGGGCGGGTTTTCTCGCGTCGGCTGGCACAAAACCCCCTCAATCCCCCTTGACAGGGGGACAGCTTCCGGCTTTTTGCTTTTCCCTATTCTTTTGGATATAGTCACGGGGTACGAATGACGGAAGGGTGGATGGAAGCTCTCACGATAGCGGTAGGGATGAGCGGTGGGGTCGATTCTTCCGTCGCCGCAGCACAACTCGTTCAGGCGGGCCACCGCGTCATCGGCATCACCATGGCCATCTGGGACGGCTCGGTCATCCTTGCCGAAGGGGTGAAGCACGCCTGCTGGGGCCCCGGCGAGGACGAAGAGATAGAGACCGCCGCCCGTATCGCCGAAAAACTCGGCATCCCGTTCCATGTCATCGATCTCAAGAAAGAATACCGCGCCGAGGTGGTCGAATACTTCCGGCGCGAATACCTCGCGGGACGGACCCCCAACCCCTGCGTCCGCTGCAACCACCGGATGAAATTCGGCTTCCTGCTCGACCGGGCGCGGGAACAGGGACTCAAGTTCGATCACTTTGCGACGGGCCACTACGCCCGGGTCGTCACCGAGAACGGCCGCGTGCTGCTGAAAAAAGCGCGTGACGCCGCGAAGGATCAGAGTTACTTTCTGCAGTTTCTCACCCGCGAACAACTGGCCACCGTCCTCTTCCCGCTCGGCGACAAGACCAAGCAGGAGGTCCGCAGCTTGGCGCGTGAACTGGGACTCACGGTCGCCGACCGCCCCGAGAGTCAGGATTTCATCGCGGGGGGCGACTACGCGCCGCTCTTCAAACCGGGTGAATCGCGCGAAGGCGATATCGTCGACCAGCGGGGGAAAGTGGTCGGCCGTCACCGCGGCATCGTTCACTATACCATCGGCCAGCGGCGCGGGCTGGGCGTCGACGGCGGGAAGCCGCTCTATGTCACCGCGATAGACGCGAAACAGAACCGCATCGTCGTGACCGACAAGGAGCATCTCTTCGGCCGCGGACTCATCGCCGGGCAGGTGAACTGGCTCGGGATCGACCGTCCCGAAAAAGAGTTCAAGGCGCTCGCCCGCATCCGGCAGAAACACGCCGAAGCCCCCGCCACCGTCACGCCGCTGGATAACGGCACCGTCCGTATCGAGTTCGACGAGCCGCAGTTATCGATAACGCCGGGGCAGGCGGTGGTGCTGTACGACGGCGACACGGTGCTCGCGGGCGGCATCATCGAGGAACGACTTTCATGAGGGAGACGGCCATGATACGAAACATTGTCCTTGTCGCGGTTCTTTTGATGTTCGCCGCGCTCGCGGCCGAAGAGGCGGTGCCGCAGGCCCCCGCGAAGAAACCGGTCCCCGGCGCCGAGTTCGATAAAGAAGACCCGGTGTACGACGGCGGGATGGTCTATATCAAGGTTGGCGGCGCGCTCTTGTTCGACGACCGGCGCGTACTGCCCCAGCCCGCATTCGGGTTTGGCTACCGCTACGAACAGGGGGACCTCGGCATCGACCTCTCCTTCTTCAACGAAAGCCTCGGCCCCACCATCAACCACGAGGACTACAAGGATAATGCCGCCTACGACCGCAACCAACTGCACATCACGCTGTCGCGGTGGGTGAACCTCTCGTTCTACTGGATCGCCGAACCGGTGTCGTGGCACAGCTTCTATGTCGGCGGCGGCGCGGCGATAGAGACGCTCGATCTGGAGCTACTTGACGATCTGTCGTCGCAGACCGGTCTGTCGATAACCGCGGCGGCCGGCTGGGAGTTCATGCGCGAACGGAAGATAACGCTCTTCGCACAGGTGGAGACGACGCTCCCCTGCTATAAAGGTCATTTCGAGACCGATTCGTTCTGGATACCCTCCTTCATGTTCACCGTCGGCGCGGGCTTCTGAAAAGCCCCTTTTCGGCGGTAAAAAACCTTGACAGTCGCGGCGGGTTGGGTAGTATCGGCGGCTATCGGTGCCCGGGTAGCTCAGTCGGTAGAGCGAGGGACTGAAAATCCCTGCGTGGGCAGTTCAATTCTGTCCCCGGGCACCAAATCTTTTCACTTCTTTACTTCTTCTTCCTGCAGTCGTTTGCTTTCGGCGAGGATCCGTGCGAACAGGTCGCGGTAGAACTGCGGATTGGGGGTGTCGGCGATCAGCGTCTCGACATGGCGCAGGACCTCCTCTTCGCGCGCGGCGTCCTGTATCTCGGGCTTGAGCCGGGCGGTCGCGACGGCGAGATGGAACCGCTCGGCGAGAAGCCGCACGCAGGCTTCGTCCATCTGGTCGATGATGACACGGATATCGTCTATCGTGGTCATTCGAGTACCCGGGGCAGTTTTCCTTCCAGCAGCATCAGGTCGGCCAGCGCGATGGCAGTGACCCCTTCGACTATCGGCGGCAGGCGCAGGGCGAAACAGGTGTCGTGCCGCCCCGTTATCGTGATCTCGGTCTTCTTCCCCGTTTCGAGGTTGACCGTCTGCTGGGTCAGCCGGATGCTCGGGGCCGGCCGCACCGCGATGCGGAACACGACCGGATTGCCGCTGGTTATACCGCCGTTGATGCCGCCGGCGTTATTGGTGGTACTCCGTCCCCGTTTGTCGAGTATCGCGTCGTTGACCTCAGATCCTTTCAGCCGCGCCGCGGCGAACCCGACGCCGAACTCGATCCCCTTGATCCCCGGTATCGCGAAGACGATGTGGCTGATGAGCGATTCGGCCGAATCGAAGAAGGGCTCACCGAGTCCCGCCGGCAGGCCGATCGCGACGCACTGGACGATGCCGCCGATGGAATCGCCCTCTTTCTGCGCCTCCAGAAGCCGTTTTGCCGGTTGCTGCGCACCGCCGATCTCCAATATCTCGGCCGATATGCGTATCCCGTCGAGCAGTTTCTTCGCGACCACCCCCGCCGCAACGAGGCCGAGAGTGAGCCGTCCCGAGAAGTGGCCGCCGCCCCGATAATCGTTCCAGCCGCCCGACTTGAGGTAGGCGGTGAGGTCGGCGTGGCCGGGACGCGGGGTGTTCTTGAGGGCGAAATAGTCCTTCGAGCGGATATCGCTGTTCTGAAAAAGGATCGTCAGCGGAGCGCCGGTGGTCCGGCCATCGAACAGGCCGCTCACGATGAGCGGTTCGTCGGCCTCTTTGCGCGCCGTGGTGAACTGACCGCCGGCACGCCGCCGGTCGAGGTCGCACGCAAAGTCCTCCGACGAGAGTTCAAGCCCGGCGGGACAGCCGTCGATGACCACGCCGACCTGTTCTCCGTGCGATTCGCCGAGTATCGATACCCGGAATATCCGTCCGAAACTGTTCATCGGTGCGCCCTCCCTGTATGGACCGGAATAACGCTTCATTCTATCCGGTCGGTGCCGTTTTGCAACTTTCAGCCATTGGTGCTATGATGGGGCGGTCACGGGATCTATCACGGGGGAACAACTATGCGGAATTTATTGTTTGGCGCGGCCTTCCTGTTCATTGCCGCCACGGCCACGGCGCTCGATACCGTACCGCTTTTGAAGGGGGTAACGGTCGACGAAACAACGCTCGATACGACGAAACATATCGTGACGGTGAAGGTGACGCTCCCCGCCGCTATGACGCTGGACGAGGCGGCGCTCGACGAGATGAGCCGCGTGTTCGTCTCGTTCTTCGCGCAGACCAAGACTCCGTTCAAGAGCCTCGTCATCCTCGCCCGGAAAAGCGGCGGGACGGTGTGGCGCGATATCCGGCAGTTCCTGCCGCAACTTCCGCCGGTGCCGCAGAAAAGTTATGAACCGGCCGCGCCGAAGCCGCGCATCGGCTTCCCGCGCAGTGCGCCGACCGGAAGCGGCGGAGCGCTCGCCGGGAAAACGGTCTATCTGAGCGCCGGACACGGCTGGTACGATACCGGCTCCGATTGGACCACCCAGCGCGGCAATACGGAGGGGATCGTCGAAGACCTTTCAAACAGCGAGATCATCTCCTACTTCCTCGCCCCGATGCTGCGCAATGCCGGAGCGCTCGTCCTTACGGTGCGCGAGACCGACCGCACCGCCGCATCGGTGACGGTCGACGACACCGACGGCGGCTACACGGAATCGGAGGGCTGGTGGGAATCGGCGAGCGCCGGATGGGGACGGCTGACGACCCCGCTCGCGACCGGCGATGAACCCTTCGCGGCGGGCCATTACCGCGTCACCACCCCGGCGGCGGGCCGCTGGGCGCGCTGGGCCCCGACGATCCCGGTCGACGGCCGCTATCAGGTATCTGTATCGTTCCGTGCGATGGATGACCGCGCCCCGACGGCGCGCTACGAGGTGCGGCATGCAGGGGGTGTCGAGACGGTGACGGTCGATCAGCGGCACCACGGCGCCACTTGGTTCCCTCTGGGCGAATTCCCGTTCCGCGCCGGTCTGGACGCTACGGCCGGATCGGTCACCCTCATCGCCGACACCACGGCGGGCGGCACTTACGCGATCGCCGACGCGGTCCGCTTCGGCGGCGGCGCCGGCGCCATCGACCGCGGGAACGGCGTGTCGGGAAAACCACAGTGGGAAGAGGCGGGACGCTACTACGCCCAACTCCTCGGCGCGCCGGCGACCGTCTACGACACCTCGTCGGGCGACAACTCCGACGATGTGACGACCCGGTCGCGCTGGGCGGCGTGGGAGAACGAGGCGGCATGGGACGACGCGCTTTTCATCTCATGGCACTCCAACGCCTACAACGGATCGTCGCGCGGCACCTCGACCTATGTCTACGGCCTGAACGATCCCGGCACCGGCTGGGAACCGGCGGCACAGACCGGGAGCGAGTCGCTCGCGACGCTCCTGCACAACGGCGTGATCGCGGCCCTGCAGGCCGGATGGGACGCCGCGTGGCCCGAACACGGCCTCGGTCTCTATAGCGCGTGGTTCGGCGAACTCAACCCGAGCTACAACAATGAGATGCCCGCCTGCCTCATCGAACTCGCCTTCCACGACAACACCATCGATTCGAACGCTTTGCGCGATCCGCGGTTCCGCACCATCGCGGCCCGCGCCTCCGTGCAGGCGGTGATACAATATTTCGCCGACCGCGACGCCTTCACGGCGCTCTATCCCCCCGATACGCCGCGGGCGGTTCAAGCGATCACGGTGAACGCGACGACCGGCGCTCTTTCGTGGGAGGAGCCGCTGACGACCCCGCGCAACCTCCACGGCGACGCGGCGACCGGATACCTCATCCAGCGGAGCAGTGACGGCTTCGCCTTTGACGGCGGCGAGGATATCGGCGATACGCTGACCTACTCCGTTGGTCTTCTCTACGGCGTTCCCGCTTATTTCCGCGTGGTCGCCTACAACGACGGCGGCCGCTCCTTCCCGTCGTCGGTGGTGGCGCTGTCGCCCGCGACGGCCGGGGCGCAGGTGCTCATCGTCGACGGCTTCGAACGGCTCGACCGCAATCAGCAGGTGGCGCAGGACCTTTCGGCCGACGGTCTGGGCACCGTCATGCGGATGGTCGTCGAACGGATGAACACCTTCGACTATGTCCGCGCCCATGCCGATGCTCTTACAGCACTCACCTACTCATTCGACACGGTCGAGAAAAGCGCGCTCAGCGCGATCGACCTGTCGGTCTACGACGCGGTGCTCTGGTTCGCCGGGGAACAGTCGACCGCGAACGGGACCATAGCGCCCGCCGAACAGACGCAACTCTGCGATTACCTCGACGGCGGCGGACTGTTCTTCATATCGGGCTCCGAATACGGCTGGGACCTGTACGATCAAGGCGACACCGCCGACCAGACCTTCTTCACCGACTGTCTCGGACTCTCCTACCTCGGCGACGACGGCGCGAGTTACGACGCGGCGACCACTGCCACCGGCAGCGCCGTATTCGACGGATCGCTTTCGTTCGACGACGGCACCTATATATATAATGTAGATTATCCCGACCTCATCGGGGCGGCGGGCGACGGCGTCACCTTCCTCGGCTACGGCGACGGAACCGGCGGCGGCGCGGGGGTGGTCACCGGCGGGACGCGGAAGGTCGCGGCGCTCGGCTTCCCGTTCGAAACGATACTCGACGCCGACACGCGGACCGCGCTTCTGGCCGGGATCTTTGACTGGTACAGCCTGTCGCCGGTTGAAGAGCCGGTCGATGAGGACACGGTGGATGATGACAGTGTGGTTGAAAGCGACTCAGGCGACGAAGGCGACTTAAGCGACGACATGGTTGATGAAGACATTCTCGTGTCCGATCTGCCTGACCTGAGCGATGCCGAAGGTTCCGACGAACTGGTGGTTGATGAGGACACGATCGTGTCCGACCTGTCCGACGGGTCTGAATCGTCCGACGAGACGATGGTTGATGAAGACCATGTCATCGTGTCCGACGATGACTATGAGTCCTATGAGTCCGATATGTCCTATGAGTCCGACCTGACCGACGATACGGTGACCGACGAACAGACCGACACCGACACGGCGAAGGGTTCAAACGGCGGCTGCGGGTGTTCGCTGATCTAGAACTTATCAGAAGTACAGTTCGTATTCCTGCGGCGTCGGGGCGTTGTAGACATGGGTCGCCTCGTCGCGCTTGATCTTTATCCACAGGTCGAGCAGCTGTTCGGGGAAGGCGGGAAGAAGGTACGCGCGATCCTTTTCCAGACCGTCGAGGACCAGCCGCAGGTTGAGCGGGAAGCTCTTCCCGTTGTCGGTCTTGTCGAAGCCGAGTTTCACCGGATCGGCCTTGCGCCGGATGCCGTCGATACCAGCAAGGACCATCGCCGAGAGCATGTAGTAGGTGTTCGCGGTCGCGTCGCCGGTGCGGAATTCGATGCGGACATCCTTTCCCTTCAGATAGCCGGGGATGCGGACGGCGGCGGCGCGCGACGCCTTCGCGAAGGTGGCGTTGACCGGCGCTTCAAAGCCGGGAACGAGCCGTTTATAGGAGTTGGTCGAGGGGTTGGTAAGGGCAAGCAGCGACCCGGTCAGCGAATGTTCGAGTATGCCGCAGAGATACGAATGGGCGAGCGGGCTCAAGTTGTAGAGTCCTTTGCCGGGGAAAAGCGATTCGCCCCCTTTTTCAAGGAACTGGTGGACATGCATGCCGGAACCGGCCACCTTATAGATCGGTTTGGGCATGAAGGTGACGAAGAGTCCCTGTTCGGCCGCGGTGCTTTTGATGATCCACTTGGCGAAGGTCACCCCGTCGGCCGCCTCCAAGAGCGGCATGAAGTTGAGTTCTATCTCAAGCTGGGCCGCGCCCACTTCATGGTGATGGTACTTGACCGGGATACCGATCGACTCCATGAGGGAGACCACGGTGTTGCGGAACTTGAAATAGCGGTCGTCGGGCGGCAGGCGGTGATAGCCGCGGTGGATACCGAAGCGCGGCTGATCGTAGTAGTCCTCGCCGATCCCTTCGGGACTCTGAACCTTGTAGTAGCTGTGGCCGAAATCGGTCGCGTAGGCGACATCGGCGAACACATAGAATTCGAGTTCGACCAGCATCTTGGCGGTGTCGGCGATCTTCTGCTTCTTCAGATGATCGAGCGTCGCGCGGACCACATTGCGCGGATACTGAGCGAAGGGAACACCGTCGGTGGTGACCACATCGCACAGGCAGTGGAGCACTTTCTTGTCCTCCACCGTGCCGATAAAGCCGGTCGAAAGATCGGGTATGGCGACCATGTCGGAGTTGGTCACCTTCGCGAAACCAAAGTTGGAAGCGTCGAAGCCGATACCCTCGGTCAGCACCTTCTTGGTGATGTAGCCCTTCGGTATGGTCACATGGCGAATACTGCCGTAGATGTCGAGCATCAGCAGGTCGAGAAAGTCTATCCCGTCGAGTTTGCCGTTGTATTTCTTGAGTTCCATCGTTTCACCTCAATTATCAGAACCGCGTGAAAGTGTCGTTTTGATGCCGTAGTGGTCGGAGTACTGGTAGGTCTTCTCTTTGCCCGCCTTGTCGGTGACGATGAAGCCATCGTCGAACACCCGTTCGGCCGTCAGGGGAAGCGCCTCGTAGTTGGTGAACAGGATGTGGGAGGGTATCTGATCGACCGTCTCGGCCGCCGTCAGCGGGTTGTCGCCGCACAGCGTGCAGATCGGTTCCGCGTTCTGGTTCTCGATGAAAGGATCGTAGTAGTAAGCGTAGTAGAACATGTCGTAGACGGAGGGGTTCTTGCCGCGGATATCGCGGCCGATGGCCGGTCCCGCCGCCAGATCGCCCATGAGGACGCGGAAGTCGGTATCCTTCAGCGGTGCCAGATCGATGATCGCCTGCGCCTGCGCCGCCAGCTCCCCTTCCCACGAACCGAGCGCCCCTTCGTAGGGCATCCCGGCCACCGCATCGGTCAGCTGGGTGCAGACGATGTCGGCCGCGCCGAGGATCGGGTGCTGTATCTTGGCGCTGATATAGCCGCGCTTGTAGTAGAACGAATCGAACTCGCCCAGCTTCGCGCCGATGAGCTGATATTTCGACAGGAGCATCAGCCCGTTGTTGCCCCCCTGCGCCATCTCGACCGGCACCTGTTCGGCGGTACATTCGGCCATGATGCCAGTGATGTCGGTGGCGCCGCCCGTTATCGCGCCAATGAGACAGTCGCGGCATTCCGCGGGAATGCCGGTGATCTCGGTCAGGCAGTTCTGCGCGAGGCACAGGCCGATGGCCATCACATCGCTCGCGTCGGTCTCGGAGCAGTTGGTCAGGTAGCACATCGCCATCGGCGTGAGATCCTCCTCGGTGCAGGCGGCCGGCTGCGGCTCGATGGTGCTCCCCTTCGTCACTTTATAATAGCGGTACGGGAAAACGAGTTTGAGCTGGTCGGCGATCCATTTCTCGTCGGCCTCCTTCCAGACCTCCTGCAGGCAGATCACATCGGCGCCGCTTTCGTACAGGGCGACGGGCAGTTCCTTTTTCCGTTCGGCGTAGTTGAGCACCCCTTCGGCGTCCAGCCCGGTGTTCAGGGTCAGGAACGACAACTGCGTCAGCTCCTGCGGCGCGACATTGGTGGTGTTGTCGACAAAGGTGTCGCAGCCCGCGAGCACCGTGAGGGCGACCGCAAAAAACAATACCGATAATCTACGCATGATATCCTCCAAAAACATTCTTCGTCGCCTCATAGTATCTGAAAAATCAAAAAAGAAAGTATTTTTTCATTGCCGGGTGCGCCGGGTGTACTCGTCGAGGCGCTCTTTCGGCCCGAGGACGACGAGCACATCGGACATCTTCAGAACGAATTCGGCGCCGGGGGAAAAGATCATCTGCGGCGGCACGAGCTCCTTGATGGCGACGATGGACAGCCCGTATTTGATGCGGAAATCGAGTTCGCGCAGCGTCTTTCCCTGCATGACCGAGAACGGCGCCACCTCGGCGATGGAGTAGTCGGCGGTGAGCGGCAGATAGTCGAGCATGTTGGTGTTCATCAGGCGCGCGGCGCTCCGTTCGGCCATGTCTTTCTCGGGAAAGACGATCTCGCTGAGTCCCAGCATCCGCAGTATCCGTTCGTGCTCCTCGTTTATCGCCTTGACGATGATCCGGCGGACCTTCATGTCACGCAGATGGAGACACGCGACGACGCTCGCCTCGAGGTTGCCGATGGCGACCACCACGAAGTCGGTCTCGGGCGGCACCAGCTCTTCGAGCACCTGACGGCTCCGCAGATCGGCGACGGTCGCCCCTTTCACCTGTTCCTTGACGAGATCTATCCGCCCCCGGTCGCCGTCGGCCGCGATGACATCGCACCCTTGCAGCGACAGATAGCGGGCGATGTGAAGCCCGAATTCGCCCAGACCAAGGACCACCCCGATACGCTGCTGTGCCATGATATCCTCCTAACCGATGAGTATCCCCTCTTCCGCCGGTTCCAGCCGCGAGCGGCGGCTGCCGACGGCCAGCGAAAAGACCGTCGCGGTGCCTATGCGGCCGGCATACATGATAAGCACTATGATCACCTTCGAGAAGTCGCTGAGCTGCGGGGTGATGCCGGTCGACAGACCGACGGTACCGAAGGCCGACACCGTCTCGAAGAGTATCGGCATGAGGCCGAACGGTTCGTCGGTAACGAGCAGCGCCAGCACCCCGCCGCCGATGACGGTGAGCGAGAAGAGCAGCAGCAGCAGCGCCTGATACACCATCCCGTGCGGTAGCGCCCGGCCGCGCATCGTGACCGTGCCGAAGTCGTTGCGGCTCGCGAACATCGTCGCGACGAAGAGCGCGAAGGTGGTGGTCTTGATGCCGCCCGCCGCCGATCCGGGCGAACCGCCCACGAACATCAGGAGCGCCACCACCAGAAGCGTCGCCCCGTGCAGGCCGCCGATATCGACCGTGTTGAAGCCGGCGGTACGGCTCGTCACCGACAGGAAGAACGACTCGATCACCGTCAGCGGCGACCCGGCCGTGTATTGGATGAGGTAGAGCGCCAGCGCGCCGCCGAATATGAGCAGCACCGTGGTCCTCAGCACCGTGTCGGTATGCAGCGAAAAGAGCGCGGTGCGGTACCGCCGTTCGCGGCGCAGTATCTGCGTAACCCGCGTCCTGACCTCCCACGCGACGATGAATCCGATGCCGCCGAGGATGATAAGACCCATCGTGATGAGGTTGACCGTCGTGTCGGCGCGGTAACGCACGAGACTGTCGGAATAGAGCGAGAACCCGGCGTTGCAGAAGGCCGATACCGCATGGAACAGCGCGTTGAAGATTCGTCCTTCGGCTATCGGCGCATCGAGGAAGAACAGGAAGCCGACGAAGCCAAGCCCTTCAACGATGACGGTGTACAGCAGGATGAACCGGACGAACGAAAAGATCGACCGGAGATGTTCCGCTTGCAGAAAACTGAAGCGCAGCGCGCTCCGCTCCGAGAACGACAGACGGTCGTGCAGCAGGCTCATCGCCACCGCCGCGAAGGTCATGATGCCCAGTCCGCCCGCCTGAATGAGGAGCAGTATAACGATCTTGCCGAACAGCGTGAATACCGACGGCACATCGACCGTCACGAGCCCCGTCACGCAGACCGCCGATGCGGCGGTGAACAGCGCGTCGACCGGCCGGATACCGTTCACGGTCGCCCACGGCAATGAAAGCAACAGCGCGCCGCCGAGTATGGCGCCGATGAACGACAGCGCGACGATCTGCGTCGCCTTGAGATCGCCTGCGGCGAGATTCTTTACCATGTCACGGTATCCCGAGCACCTTGTGGAGCTGTAGTTGGAACCGCGCCGGATGGGTCTCCGACAGGGAGGTCACAAAGGCGGCCACCTCGGCGTACCACGCCGCGCCACGCTCGAAGACCGGGCTGACATAGAGCTCGATGCCGTGCGCCGCCGCTTCGGGGGCGTTGTCGGCGACGAAATCGAGATCGCGCCGTTCGGCCACGACGAATTTTATCCAGCCGCGCTCGCCTATGGCGGCCAGATTTGAGCGGGCGAAGCGGGCGTCGTGCGACGACGGCGTTTTCCAGTCGGCCGAAAAATAGAGCGCCGGGAACCGCTTGCGCAGCGCCGTGAAGGGGATCGACCCGTTGGTCTCGATGACCACGCGCCGGTCGACCGGCAGGAGCGCTATCAGCTCCGCCACCGCCGGTTCCTGCAGCATCGGTTCGCCGCCGGTGATGCAGATGTCGCGCAGTCCCGAACGGACGATCTGCTCGGCCGCCTCGGCCACCATCAATGTCTCGGCCTGATCGCCCGACGCCGCCTCATGGGCGTCGCACCACGCGCAGGCGAGATTGCATCCCGACAGCCGCAGAAAGGCGCTCGGATACCCCGCGAACCGCCCCTCACCCTGTAGCGAAGTGAAAAATGAATGTACCCTGAGTTCGTTCGACATCTCTCCGTGCCGCCTCCCGCGCTATCGCAACGCTTCGGCGACCACGCGGGCGACGAAGGTGTCGTAGGATATGCCGGCGCGTTCGCAGGCCGCGGCGACGCCGCCGTAATGGGTGATGCAGGGGTTGACATTGACCTCGAGCACCCACGGGCCGCCCTGCTCATCGACCCGGAAGTCGACGCGGGCGTAGCCGGTCAGCCGCAGTTCGCGCCAGCATTGACCCGCCAGTTCACCGAGCCGCGCGAGGAGCGCCGCATCCTCCGGCGGAAAATCGAAGGAGCGCTGGGTGTTCTTGTATTCGAACGATTTCTCCTCCCATTTGGCGCGGTAGTCGACTATCTTGGGCCGCTTGTCGCCGAAATTGACGAACCGTATCTCGGCGGGCGACAGTATCTGCGGCGCGCCGTTCATGCCGAGCACCGTGAGGTTGAATTCGCGCCCTTCGATGAACCGTTCGGCAAAGAACCGGACGCCGTGCGTCTTCTCCTTCTCGCGGATGAAGACGGCCAGATCGTCCCCTTTGGACGGGGTCAGGATGCTCTTCGCGTCCATCCCCAGCGACGCATCCTCGTCGACCGCCTTGACGATGTAGCGGGCGTCGGGGACCAGCTGCTCGAAACGGCCCGGGCAGAAGCATTCGGGCGTCGGTATACGGTTGAGCGTCAGCAATTCCTTGGCCAGCAGTTTATCGGTGGTGATGAACAGCGATTCGGCCGTTCCGCCGGTGTACTTAATGCCCCAGTGTTCGAGAAGCGCCGGGGCGAGGTACTGGTGAGAACCCTTCCCCTCCAGCGTCTCCACGAGGTTGAACACCACCCCCGCCTTCACCGCGTCGAGTTCCCGTTTCACCCGCGCGATATCGGTGTCGAACACGATGCGGGAGTGTTTCCAGCCGAGCGCCACCAGCGCATTCTCGACCGCCTGCATCTCTTCCAGCAGGTCAAGATCGTCCTTGCGGGCGTTGGGATCGACGGGGTTGTGGAGTATGGCCGCTATCCGTTCCGTCATCGGCGCGCGCTCTCGATACGACGGATGGCCGAATCCACTATCCACGATATGAGGGTCCGGTAATCGGTGCCGTTGAGTCGCGCAAGGATGGGCAGATCGGAATCTATCGGGTGCAGTCCGGCAAGCGGATTGACCTCGATGAAGTTGGGTATACCGCGGGCGTCGCAGCGAACATCGACGCGGCCGCCGTCACGGCAATCGAGTATGCGCCACGCGCTGAGCGCCGTTTCGCCGCAGGCGTCGCAGAGCGCTTTTTCGGGAACGACATACTCTATGATCTCTTTGTAGTTCTTCTTGTTGTGAAGCCCGTAGGCCTCCTTCTCGGCCGCCGGCTTGAACACCACCTCCATCACGCCCACCACGCGCGCCTCGCGCCCCGTGCCGACGATGCCGACGGTGCATTCGCGCCCCGGCAGATACTCCTCGACAAGTACCGGCTGACGGTGTTTCGCGAGCAGTTCGATGCAGCGGGCGCGGAGGGTGGCCGGATCGGTTATCTTGGAAAAAGCGCCGATCCCCTTGCCGGTCCCTTCGGCCACCGGCTTGGCGAAAAGCGGATAGTCGAGCCGCACCTCGGCGATGTCGCGCTCTTCGGTAACGACATGGAACTTCGCCGTCGGGACGCCGCCGTCACGCACGACCCGTTTGGTCATACCT
The DNA here is from genome assembly GCA_964412895.1 of uncultured Spirochaetales bacterium. GTDB lineage: Bacteria > UBP6 > UBA1177 > UBA1177 > JAKLFG01 > CALMRE01. The sequence continues at coordinate 11,136 of CAYPQK010000041.1, read as the reverse complement.
TTATGCAGACACAGCGACAGGACCATCGGATCGGAGAAGACATACGGGATGTCGTAGGCGTCGAGCAGCGCCGGTATCTGCGCCTCGCGGCCGATGCCGCTGACCCCTTCGGCGATATTGAAAACGATATCCCACCGTTTCCCGGCGACCAGAAGTTCGGCGAGTTTCTTCACCGTGCCGATCCGTTCGACGCGGTGGCCGAGCGAAACGAGCGCCCCTTCTATCCCTTCGATCGTCTCGATGCCGTCGAACTCGGCCGCCTCTTCCTCTGAAAAACCGGCCTTGAGATAATCGTCTTTGAGATCGTAGGTGAAACCGATATGCATCGGATCTCCGTTACGACGGGGCGACCGCCTGCTGGACATTAGGATAGCGGAAGGTCTTGTCCTCGTAGTTCTTGACATAGACATATTCGCTGTCGCGGCCCTGCCAGTAGTCGGGCAGGAGCGGTATCTTGCCGCCGCCGCCGGGGGCGTCGACGACGAACTGCGGGACCGCGTAGCCGGTGGTGTGGCCGCGCAGACCGCGAATGATCTCGAGTCCCTTTTCCACCGTCGTGCGGAAGTGGCCGGAGCCGAGTATCGGATCGCACTGGTAGAGATAGTAGGGGCGGACGCGGACCTTGAGCAGTTTGTGGAACAGGCTTCCCATCGTCGGCACATCGTCGTTGATCCCCTTGAGGAGGACCGTCTGGCTGCCCAGCGGTATCCCCGCGTCGGCAAGCCGCGTGCAGGCCTGCGCCACTTCGGGCGTCATCTCGTCGGGATGGGTGAAATGAACGCTGAGAAAGAGCGGATGGTACTTCTTCAGGATGTTGACCAGCTTCGGCGTGATGCGCTGCGGCAGGACCGCGGGGACCTTCGTGCCGATACGGATGATCTCGACATGTTCTATCTTGCGGATGCGCGACAGGAGATATTCTATCTTCGCGTCGGGCATGGTGAGCGGATCGCCGCCCGATATGAGGACATCGCGGATGGCGGGGGTGCGCTCGATATAGCTGATCGCCTCGTCCCATATCTTGGTGGAGAACTGGTGCATGCGATTGGCGTCGCCGACCATGCGCGAACGGGTGCAGTAGCGGCAGTAGGTCGAACAGAAGCCGGTCACGAGGAACAGCACGCGGTCGGGATAGCGGTGCACGAGGCCCGCTACCGGACTGTCGTTCTCCTCATGCAGCGGATCCTCCGCCTCGCCGAAGCAGTGCTGGTGCTCGGCGGTCACCGGAATGACGCTACGGCGGATCGGCTGATCGGGATCGTTCTTGGACAGCAGGCTCGCGTAATGCGGCGTGATACGCAACGGCAGTGCACCGCTTTCGCCCGACACGGCGCGCAGTTCCTCGTCGGTAAGATCGACGATGCGGCTCAACTTGTCGGCGGTGGTGATGCTGTTGGAGAGCTGCCACTTCCAGTTCGTCCAGTCCTTTTCATCGGCGGTCGGGAAATGCTCGCGCAGAAAAGCGAGCGCCCGCGGCTCAAGCTGGACCGGCGCAGGTTGTTTGGTCGGGATGAAATCGAAGATGGAGCCCGTCGGTAACGACACGGCCCCGCTAGGGAGAGGAACTTCTTCCTCGTTGCTGATCAGGATCTTCTTCATCGTCTACCCCTCACTTCGGTCTGTCGATGAAACAAGTTGAGGGAAATTTCTCCCTCATCACACACCATCCTTTGTAAGGATATTCATTTTAATTGCAACTTTTTTCGTGATTTTTTTTCAAATTTATCACTTTTGTTTTCATAGAGTTGCCAGAAATGGCACCCCGGCTTTGCCCAAAATCCTCAATCAGACGAAGTTCGAAATAATTTAGAATTGCAAAAACGGCTCTTTTCGGCCCTGTCAACAAGCGTGCCTCACGGCCTTCTCTTCCCTGCTTATCATACAATCCGTTGATTTGCCGTGGAGATATTTTCCTTCCGACTTGACAAGCGGGCCGGAGGTGCTATAGTGCCGCCCATGGATCGGGTGTTATTAAAAAACCGCGCGGCCATCCCCTTCGACGACCTGCCGATAATCTCATACCAAGCAGTAGGTGATATCGCCCTCGGATGCCTCTGTGCGGGGCTCCGTCCCGTAGCGCTTTTCGGCGTGCCGGAAGAGCGATCGGCGGCGGGTACGGTGCGCGTCGTCGCCCTCTTCGCCGACGACGCGAAACAGCAGCTTGCGGTGACCAGTGTCCGTCACGAACGGGGCGCGACGCTTCCCTCGCTCACGCCGCAGATCCCGGCGTTCCATCTTTTTGAGCGGCAACTGTGGGAGGAGTTCGGCATCGCCTTCGACGGCCATCCGTGGCTGAAACCGGTCCGTTATCCGCATGACGCCCATACGCCGCGCCGCATCGAGGAGGGATATCGTTACTTCGCGATGGAAGGCGAGGAGACGCACGAGGTCGCGGTGGGGCCGGTCCATGCCGGCGTCATCGAACCGGGACACTTCCGGTTCCTCTGCGACGGCGAACGGGTGAACCACCTTGAGATACAGCTCGGCTATCAGCATCGCGGCGTCGAGAGCCTTTTCCGCACCGGTTCGCTCGCGATGAAAAGCACGCTCGCCGAATCGGTGAGCGGCGACGCGGCGGTGGCCCACGCGACCGCGTATGCCGGTCTTGTCGAAGCGCTCGGCGACACCGCGATACCGCGCCGCGCCACAGTGATACGGGCCATCGGGCTCGAACTCGAGCGGGCCGGCATCCACCTCGGCGACCTTTCGGCACTCTGCAACGACATCGGGTATCTCCCCGGCACGCAGATGTTCGCCGTGATGCGCACCGACATCATCAACACCTCGCTCGCCCTGTGCGGAAGCCGTTTCGGAAGAGGGCTCATCATCCCCGGCGGCGTCTTGCACGATATCGACGAAAAGAAAAAGGAGCGCATCGCTTCTACGGTACGCCGTATCCGCGACAACGCGGGACTGCTCGCCGCGTCGATCTTCGACAGCCAGAGCGTGCTCGCCCGCTTCGAGAAGACCGGCACGGTCGACACCGCCACGGCCCGCGAGATCGGACTTGTCGGCCCGGCGGGACGCGCTTCGGGGCTCCCGTGCGATATCCGGTTGACGCACCCGACCGACGCCTACGGCCAATATCCGCTCATCAAAACGGTCCTGCAGAACGGCGAAGGGAAGGCGGCGGTGAGCGGCGATGTCTACGCCCGCGCCTTCGTGCGGCATCAGGAGATACAGGACTCCCTGCGCTACATCACCGAACTGCTCGGTCATCTCGACGCGGCGCAGGGCGGCATCGCAACGCCGGTCGGAACGCCCCGCTCCGGGATGATCGCCTTCTCGCTCACCGAGGGGTGGCGCGGCGAAACGCTCCACGCGGCGGTGACGGGCATCGACGGCGGGACGCGGCGCTATTATATAAAGGATGCGTCGTTCCATAACTGGTTCGGCCTCGCGCTGGCGGTGCGCGACAACGGCGTCAGCGATTTCCCGCTGTGCAACAAGAGTTTCAACCTCTCATACTGCGGTTTCGACCTCTAGGAGTTATCGGTGGTGTTCAGACTTTTAAAGGCACGGTGGCGGCATGGATCGCAGGCGGTGTCCGATCCAACCGCCGCGACGCCCGACCCGATGTTCCGGGGCTTTCCCGAGATCGCGAAGGACGGGGGCATATCGGCCGACGCCGTTTCGTTCTGTCCCGGCGCGGCGCTGTCGGTAAACCCCGTTGCCATCGATCTGGGCAAATGTCATCTCTGCGGCGCCTGCGCCCGTTACGCCGGATCTCCCATACGGCTCACCAACCGTCACCACCTCGGCCAGACCAAGCGCGACGCCCTCATCGTGACCGCCGGAACGAGTTTTGAGGAATACCATGCCCGCGCCGAGAAGGGACGCGACGAGATACGGCGCCTCTTCGGCCGGTCGCTCAAACTCCGTTCGGTGTCGGCCGCCGGCTGCAGCGCCTGCGAGATGGAACTGAACGCAACGACCAACGCCAACTTCGATATGCTGCGGTACGGCATCGACATCGTCGCTTCTCCGCGCCACGCCGACGCGGTCGTCGTGACCGGCCCGGTGAGCGCCAATATGGCCGACGCGCTCGATGATACTTGGGCCGCGACGCCGTCGCCGAAACTGCTTATCCTGATGGGCGCCTGCGCCATATCGGGGGGACTCTTCGCCGCCTCTCCGGCGCTCGACCGCCGCTTTTTGAGCGACCATACGCCCGACATCTATATCCCCGGCTGTCCGCCCCACCCACTGACGGTCGTCAACGCGATACTCAACTATCTGGGGCGGGAGAACGGCCGATGACGCTCTTCCTCGCGGGAATTTTCACCCTCTTCCTCGGCAGTGCGCTGCAGGCCGTCGCGCCGCGCCGCGCCCGCATCCCGCTTTTCACGACGATCGCCGTCATCGGACTTCTGCTGACCGGCTTCGCGTCGTTGCAGATACTGCTCTCCGGCATACCGGCGGCAACGACCTTCGCCTCCCCGTTCCCGTTCGAACGGGTGACGCTCGAACTCGACCCGCTTTCGGCTTTCTTCGCGCTGGTCATCTCATTGGGCGGCATCGCGGGAACGATCTACGGCGCGGGCTATCTGTCGGGCTATCCCGAACGGTCGCTGCGCGGGCATCTGTTCGCGTTCGCCCTTTTCCTTATATCCATGCTGCTGGTAGTGGCGGCGCGCGCGGTCCTGCCGTTCCTCTTTGTGTGGGAACTGATGTCGCTGTCGTCGCTGGTACTCGTTTTCTTCGACCGGAAAAACGATGAGGTGCGCGACGCGACGGTCAACTACTTCGTCGCGATGCATGTCGCCTTCGCCCTCATCCTCACCGGCTTTCTTCTGCTCATGACCCGCAGCGGTTCGGACGATTTCGCGAGCTTCGCCGCCGTCACCACCGACCCCGCCTTCGCCGAGACGGCGCTTCTCATCCTCTTTGCCGGTTTCGCGATAAAGGCGGGCTTCATACCGTTCCACAGCTGGCTGCCCAAGGCCCATCCGGCGGCGCCGAGCCATGTGTCGGGACTCATGTCGGGCGTCATGATAAAGACCGGCATCTACGGCATACTCCGGTTCATCCTCATCGTCGGGGTGCCCACCACGCGCCTCGCCGTCATCGTGCTTGTGGTCGCCATCGTCTCGTCGGTGGTCGGCGTCCTCTACGCGCTGGCCCAGCATGATCTCAAGCGGCTCCTCGCCTACCACAGCGTCGAGAATATCGGCATCATCGGCATCGGCATCGGCCTTGCGATGCTCGGGATGCGGCTCGGGAACGGCCCGCTCATCCTTCTGGGCATGGCGGGGGCGCTCATCCATGTGCTCAATCACGCGATATTCAAAGGACTGCTTTTCTACGGCGCCGGAGCGGTCTACCGGGCGACCCACACCCGCGACATCGAGAAGCTCGGCGGCCTCATCGGGAAGATGCCGAAGACGGCGCTCCTCTTCATCGTCGGCTCGGTCGCGATAGCGGGCCTGCCGCCGCTCAACGGTTTCATCAGCGAATTCGTCCTTTATTTGTCGATGCTCTACGGCGCGCCGCTCGCAAGCGGTCTCTACGGCGGGCTGGTGGTACTGACGGCCGGGGCGCTGGCGCTCACCGGAAGTCTCGCCCTCTACTGTTTCACGAAGGCCTGCGGCATCGTGTTCCTCGGCTCTCCGCGCAGTAACGCGACCGCTACGGCCCGCGATCCCGGCTTCGCGATGATCGCCGGGATGGCGCTCCTCGCGCTCGCCGCCTTCGTCATCGGCCTCTATCCCGCCCCCTTCTTCTCGCTGGCGGCGACCGTCGCGGCGGGCTATCCCTTCCCCGGCGACGCGGCGGCCCAGGCGGCGCCGGTCATCGCGACGCTCGGCGCCGTATCGCGCGTGCTGCTCTTCTTCATCCTGTTTTTCGCTTTCCTTTATTATATACGCAACCGGCTGATCGCGAAGAACGGCGGCACCGCCCCGGCAACCACCTGGGGCTGCGGCTACCGGCACGGGACGGCGCGGATGCAGTACACCGCATCGTCGTATGTGTCGCCGCTCATGGCGCTGGCGGGGCAACTGCTCGGGCTTTCGACCCACCATGAACCGCCGCGCGGACTCTTCCCGACACGGACCGCGTTCCGCTCCCATCCGCACGATGTGGTCGACCGCTATCTCATCGCCCCCGGCGCGAAGCTCATCCGCTATCTCTTCTCGCTGTTCCGCTGGGTGCAGAGCGGCGACATGGCGCAGTACATCCTCTACGGCGTGCTGTTCCTCGCGGCGGCGCTCGTCTGGATCATGGGAGGCAACTGATGGCGCGCGCGCTGAACATGTTGTTTCTCCTCTTCCTGCCGTTCCTCATGCTCGGCATCATCAACCGCGTCAAGGCGCTGGCGGGCGGACGCAAAGGCTTCCCGATCCTTCAGCCGTTCATCGATACCCTGAAGCTCCTGCGCAAGGGGGCGGTCGTAAGCACCGTCACCTCGTGGGTCTTCGCCGTCACGCCGGCGCTCGCGCTCGCGGCGACCTTCACCGCGATCCTCATCGTGCCGGGCGTCGGCCGGACGCAGCTTATCGCCTTTGACGGCGACATCGTCCTGTGCCTCTACCTGCTCGGTCTGGCCAAATTCTTCCAGCTCATCTCGGCGCTCGACACCGGGAGCAGTTTCGAGGGGATGGGGGCGAGCCGCGAGGCGCTTTTCTCGGTCATCGTCGAGCCGTCGCTCTTCATCTTCGCCGGAACGCTCGCCCTCGCATCGGGCCATACGAGCTTCAGCGAACTTTTCACCCTGCCGGCGGGCGGCGCGTGGCACACCGTCGCGGCGGCGACCGGCGCCATCCTCTTCTTCTTCACGATGCTCACCGAAGGGTGCCGCATACCGATAGACGACCCCAACACCCACCTCGAACTCACGATGATCCACGAGGTGATGATACTCGACAACTCGGGCCCCGACCTCGCGTTCCTCCAGTACGCCGCGGCGCTCAAGATGTACCTCTTCGCGACGCTTATCGCCGCGCTTGTCCTGCCGGCCGATATCACGATGCTTCACGCCGCCTGCGCGCTGATCTTCATAACGCTTCTGTGCGCCGCCCTTGCGGGGCTGGTCGAATCGCTCGTCGCGCGGTTCCGCATATCGCATGTGCCGCAGTTCCTCTTCCTCGCCGTGGCGCTCGCCCTCATCACGCTCGCCGCCGCCATCTACTTCCGGGGAGGCGTCGCATGAGCCAGTTCCTGACGATTCTCTTCGGCGTGGGCATCCTTTATCTCGCCCTTACCAGCCGGATGCGGACCTACATTCAGGTGATCGCCCTGCAGGGCTTCATACTTTTTCTTCTCATCGTGCGCGACTTCGGCCACATCGACTGGTTCACCTTTTTCTTCCTCGCCTTCGAGACGCTCGCCTTCAAGACGATCATCGTCCCGGCGATGCTGTGGCGCGTCGTGACCCGCACCCATGTCGCCCGCGAGGCCGACCCGCACATCCCGCAGTTCGGCTCCATCGTCATCGGCACGGTCGTGTTCCTGTCGGGCTTCGCCGTGACCGACTGGGTGTCGCGCATCGATCCGTCGGTCGACGCGCTCGCCTTCGGCATCGCCGTATCGACCCTCATCATCGCCTTCTTCATCATACTCACCCGCAAGAAACTCATCACGCAGGTGATGGGCTATATGCTCATGCAGAACGCGGTATCGCTTCTCATGATCTCGATGGCGATAGAACTGCCCCTGCTCGTGAACCTCGGGGTGCTCCTCGACATATTCACCCTGCTGTTCCTTTTCCTGCTGTTCCTCGGCAAACTCCATTCGACCTATGAGGAGACCTCGCGCGAGAAGCTCACGAGCCTGAGGGACCAGCCATGATCATAGCGATACTGCTCATCTTTCCGCTGCTGGCCGCCGTGCCGCTGTTCGCCCTCCGTTCGCCTCAGGCCGAACGCGCGGCGCTCACGGCCCACGCCCTCCTCACGGCGGGGGCGGTCATCTACTGGTGGCTGACCGGCACCGAGGATTTCATCGGCTATTTCCGCGCCGACCGCGGCAATCTGCTGTTCCTCGCCCTCATCGCGGTGGTCTATCTCGCCGTCGTCCCGGCGAGCTACCGTTACCTCGAACGGGAGAAGGTATCGGAGCTCTGGCACCGCATCTATGTGGTGGCGATGCTTCTGTTCGTCTTCTCGATGACCGGCGCGATACTGGCGCGCAATCTCGGGCTGTTCTGGGTGTTCATCGAGGCAACCACTCTCGCGTCGGCCCCCTTCATCTACTTCGAACGGCACCAGTCGTCGCTCGAGGCGACCTGGAAATATGTCTTCATCTGCTCGGTCGGTATCGCCATCGCCTTCATCGGCATCCTCTTCCTCGCCCTGTCGGCAAAAGGGGTCTGCGACCTTTTTTACGACGATCTCATCCGTAACGCGCCGCAGCTCGGCCGCTTCTGGCTCCTCTTCTCATTCCCCTTCATCGTCGTCGGGCTCGGCACCAAGGCGGGCGTCGCGCCGATGCATTCGTGGCTCCCCGACGCCCATTCGGAGGCTCCTTCACCGGTGTCGGCGTTCCTGTCGGGGATGCTCCTCAACACCGCGCTCTACGGACTCTACCGCGTCTTTCAGGTGCTCGACGCCGCGGAACTGCGGCGCGAAGCGGCGATCTTTTTCCTCATCTGCGGGTTCGCGTCGCTCCTCATCAGCGCGGTCTACATCGCCGGCGCGACCAACTTCAAGCGGCTCCTCGCCTACAGCTCCATCGAGAACATGGGGATCATATGCATCGGCGTGGCGCTGGGCGGCGTCGGGCTCTTCGCCGCGTTCCTCCACCTCATGGCCCATTCGTTCGCGAAGACGACGCTCTTCATCACCGCCGGCAACATCGCCTACCGGTTCGGCACCAAGGAAATAGCCGGGGTCAGCGGTCTGCGCGACGCCGACCGTCCGACCGGCGCGCTGTGGGGCATCGGGTTCGCCGCGCTCGCCGGACTGCCGCCGTTCCCGATATTCATATCGGAGTTCCTCATCGCCCGCGAGATGGTGGTGCAGGGGCGTTTCGGCCTGCTCGCCGCGTTCCTGATCCTCGTGACGCTCGTCCTTTACGGGATGGCGCGCGCCGCCTTCAAAATGTATTTGGGCAACGCGCCCGCGGCGGCGAAGGCGGGACCGCCGCGCCCGATAGAATGGCTCCCCCAGGCGATACTTTTGCTGATCCTCTGCATCCTCGGTGTGGCGATGCCCGACGCCATCCGCGATCTCATCGCGGCCGCGGCCGGGGTCTAAAGCAACTGTCGAGTTATAACCAGTGGCGTTTTCTGAAGAAGTAGATGATGGTCCCCGACACCATGAGCGACGAGATTATAATGCCGAGGAATGCGTATATCTCGCCTTCGGGTCCGCCCTGGAAACCGTTGGGCACATTCATCCCGAAGAACGACGAGAATATGACCGGGATGGTGAGGACTATCGTGAACGACGCGAGCACCCGCATGACGGCGCTGAGGTTGTTCGAGATGATCGAGCTGAAGGCGCCCATCATGTTCGACATGATGTTCGAATAGACCTGCGCCATTTCGACCGCCTGTTTCTGTTCGATCTCGAGATCCTCCCACAGATCCTCCATCGACTCCTCCTCGCGGATGAGCCGGAACCGCTTGAGCCGGAGATGCATGAATTCGTTCGACTTGAGGGATGTGGCGAAGTAGACGAGCGATTTTTCGAGGTTCAGCATCTTGGCGAGCTGGGTGTTCTGTGACGATTCGAGGATATGTTTCTGTATCACCATCGAGACATTGTTCACCTGCTTGAGATACAGGAGGTAGAGGAGCGTCGTGCGGAGCAGGATCTGCATGATGAACAGGTCGCGGTCAAGCGTCGTGAAGTTGCGGACCTCGCCGTCGATGAATTCTTCGAGCACGAGGTTGCGGCGCGGCGAGACGGTGATGAGGGCGTCCTGCACGAGTATGAGGCCGACGGCGGTCGTCGAGTAGGTGAGCGTCTTATTCGACTCGTCGTAGAGCGGCATGCGCACCACCACGAGCGTCGCGTTGTCATCCTTTTCGACGCGGGCCCGCTCGTCGACATCGAGCGACGAGATGAGGAAATCGTGCGGTATTTTGAACCGTTCGACAAGATATTCGATCTCCTCGGGGAACGGCATCACCACATTGATCCAGCACCCCTTCTCGACATTCGCTATCTTCTTGAGACCCTCGGGGGACGACTTGTAGATAGTGATGTTCTCAAGTATCTCGCCGTCTTTGTCGTAGAGGATGATCTGCTGATCCTTCTTCGCGTCCGCCTCGATCTTCCGCTTCTCCTCCTCGTCGACCTTTTCGTAGAGGTCGATGTAGGATTCGACCATCTTGCGCTCGTCGTCGGGGAGTTCGTCGATGAGTTCCTGCTGGACCTCTTCGGGCAGTTCGTAGAGCAGTTCGGAGAATTCCTGTTCGGAGAGGATCTCCTGCAGGGCGTCCTTTACCTCGTCCTCGAAGTGATGGAAGATGGCCGCCGCCGTTTCGTGGCCGATGACGGCGAAGACCTCTTTTATCTCTTCGGCGGTGAGCGCTTCGAGGAAACCGGCGATGACCTGCGGAGTGTTGGAGCGGCAGTAGGCGCGGAGATCGTCGCGATGCCCGCCGCGCAGCATGTCGCGGAGTTCTTGTACCAGCAGCGTGTTCTTCATGGCGGCCTCCCGCAATGAAGGTGTGGTGACGAACCGACGGCCCCATATAAAGCACACTCGGCCCGAAAAAGCAACGAAATTCGCCTCGTATCGTTGATTTTTGCGCGCGGCGCGGCTACTATCAAGCCGACCACGGAGGGGACGATGGAAGCTTTCGACTACATTCTGTTCACGGTGACCGGGGCGCTCCTCCTCTACGAACTGGCGGAGTACGGACGCGGACGCTCCAACCTTTTTTCCCGGATGCGCGAATGGTTCTTCCCGAAGAAAAAATAACCGTCGCGGGACTCCCCGACATCGCGGCGATGCGCACCCCGCTCATCATCGGCATCGATAAGTGGAGCTTGGAAACGCTCCTGCCCAAGCCCTATCTGTGGCTCGCCGAACCGTTCGAAGGGACCCGCGCCACCGGCTTCATCAAGCCGGGAACGCCGCTGAAACCCGACTTTCCCCTGCTGGTGCTGGTGGCGCTCGACGATGCCGCGCCGGCGCCCGAACTCTTTTCCCTGCCGCGCGTGGTCTTCCACGCGTCGGAATGGC
>CAYPQK010000040.1:0-25086 GCA_964412895.1 uncultured Spirochaetales bacterium | reverse complement strand
AGTGACCATATTGTACCAGTCGGGCCGCGCCGATATCCAGACCGACGCGCCGGTCCCGATGGTCTGGGTGAGAAAAGGAGAGAACTGATGCGCATCGTTGTGTTCCTGTGTTCCGTGGCGCTCTGCGGCCTGCTGTGGGCAGAGACGCCGATAGCCGCCGCCCCGGCAAAGTCCGAAGAAAAACCAGCGGCACCGGCGCCGACGCAGTATTCGCTCAACATCGTCCAGTACGAGGTTTCGGCCGTCCCGTGCGTCGCCGAGAACGCGATGATGGACACCATCACCAAGAAGGCGGGGTACGCCTGCGCGGTGCAGAAAGGGCGCATCGCGATCAACCTCACCGGCACCGAGGCGCAGAAGGTGGCCGACTTCATGAACAAGCAGATAACGGTCGCGATAGAGGGAAAGAAAGACAACTACCTCCTCGTCCGCGTGAAAATTCCGGGCGAGATGGACGCCGTGTTCATGCCGGTCATCGGCGGCTCCTTTGTCGCCGGCTACGATCTCGACGAGAAAAAGACAAAAGGGGTCCTTCTCCTCATTTATGTCGTCTGACTTTTTTTCCGAAATTTTGTTGACATCCCGATAGTTATATACTAAAGATGGACTGACATGTCAGTTCTCTAACCCTTTGAGGAGAGCAACATTATGTTATTACAGAGCAAAACGGCTTTCATAACCGGCGCGTCGCGCGGAATAGGCGAATCGATCGCGTGCGCTTTCGCGCGGGAAGGGGCCGACATCGTCGTCCACTACTACGCCCACAAGAGCGATCCGGAGAAAAATCTGCGCGCCGAGGCCGAGACGCTCGCCGCGAAGATACGCGACATGGGGCGCAAAGCCTACCTCTGCGGCTTCGACATCGGCGACCGCGAGATGGTCGACGCCGAGATCAAGAAACTGCTCGTCGAGGTGACCCCCAACATCCTCATCAACAACGCCGGCATCACCGCCGACAACCTCGCGATGCGGATGAAACCCGAAGAGTGGGAACGGGTCATCAACATCAATCTCTCCGGCAGTTTCTGGGTGACGCAGTCGCTCATGCGGCCGCTCATGAAGAACGCCGGGTGCATCGTCAATATCGCCTCGGTCATCGGCCAGATGGGCAACACCGGGCAGGCCAACTACGCCGCATCGAAGGCGGGGCTCATCGGGATGACCAAGTCGCTCGCCCGCGAACTGGCATCGAAAAAGGTGCGCGTCAACGCCATCGCTCCCGGCTTCATCGAAACGGCGATGACCCACGCGATGCCCGAAGAGGCGCGTAAAAGCCTTATGGACATCATTCCTCTCAAAGAGACCGGCAAACCGGAGGATATCGCCAATGCGGCGCTGTTCCTCTCATCCGATATGGCCCGGTACATCACCGGCGAAGTGCTGAAGGTCAATGGCGGCATGTATATGTAGACAACCCAACCTAGAATGGAGAAGTACCATGGAAAGAACTGAGATCATGAACAAGGTCATCGCTCTGGCGGCCGACAAACTTTCGGCCGACGCGGCCAACATCAAAGAGACCACCTCGTTCATCGAGGACCTCAACGCCGATTCGCTGGATGTCGTCGATTTCGTCATGGAACTCGAAGGCGCCTTCAACATCGAGATCCCGGATGAGGATGTCGAGAAGATCAAGACCGTCGGCGCCGCCGTGGAATACATCAGCGGCAAGATCAACGCCTAAACCGCACAGTCACGAGGGAGGTTCCGGATGCGTAGAGTGGTCATCACCGGCATCGGTATCGTCAGTCCGCTCGGCAACAATGCCGCGGCGACATGGAACGGGCTCATCGAAGGAAAGAGCGGCATCGCGCCGATCACCCAGTTCGATGCGACCAATTTCTCCACCCGTATCGCGGGTGAGGTGAAGGAGTTCAAGCCCGCCGAACACGGCATTGACGAAAAAGAGGCGAAGCGCATGGACCGGCTCCAGCACTTCTGTCTCGCTACGGCCATCGAAGCGGTCCGCGACAGCGGCATCGACTTCGAGAAAGAGGACCGCGAACGCACCGGCGCCTCCATCGGCATCGGTTTCGGCGGCATCATCTCGTTCGAGAACGAGCATGCCAAGTATATGCAGAACGGCCCGCGCCGCATATCGCCCTTCATCATCCCGCAGATGATCGCGAACCTCGGCCCCGGCTACGTTTCGATAAACTTCGGCCTCAAGGGGCCGCAGTGCTGTCCGGTCGCCGCGTGCGCCACCGGCACCTTCGGCGTCATCGAGGGCTACCGGCTCATCAAGGAGGGCATCACCGACATCATGCTGTCGGGCGGCGTCGAGGCGGCCATCAGTCCGATGTCGGTCGGCGGCTTCTGTTCGATGAAGGCGCTTTCCAGCCGCAACGATGAACCGACCAAGGCATCGCGTCCGTTTGACGCGGGCCGCGAAGGTTTTGTCCCCGCCGAGGGGGGCGCGACGCTCGTCCTTGAGGAGCTCGAACACGCCAAGGCGCGCGGCGCGAAGATCTACGCCGAGGTCATCGGCTGGGGCTCCAGCTCCGACGCCTTCCACATCACCCAGCCCGCCCCCGGCGGCGAAGGAGGCTACCGCGCGATGAAGTACGCGCTCGCCTCGGCCGGCATCAAGCCGGAGCAGGTGCAGTACATCAACGCCCATGGCACCTCGACCCCGTTCAACGACAAGCTGGAGACCGCGGCGCTGAAGCGGCTCTACGGCGACCACGCCAAGAACCTCAAGATCAGTTCCACCAAATCGATGACCGGCCATCTGCTCGGCGGCGCCGGCTCTCTGGAAGCGGCGGTCACCGCCCTTTCCATCTATAATAAGAAGGTTCACGGCACGATGAACTACGAGACGCCCGATCCGGAATGCGATCTCGACTATGTCCCCAACAAGGCGCAGTCGCTCGACATCACCTACGCGATGTCCAACTCCTTCGGCTTCGGTGGCGTCAACGGCGTTCTGGTGCTCGGCAAATACTAACGGAGAATAGATCATTATGGCCTCTTTCGCGCGCATCCTCGGATTCGGACACTATCTTCCGGCGAAGGTGATGACCAACGCCGACTTCGAGAAGCTGGTGGAGACCTCCGACGAATGGATCCGGTCGCGTACCGGCATTCAGGAGAGGCACTTCACCGAAGAGGGGGAAACCGCGTCGACCATGGCGGCCGAGGCGGCCAAACGGGCCATCGAAAAAAGCGGCATCAACAGGAACGACATCGACCTCATCATCGTCGCCACCGTCACCGCCGACATGCACTATCCTTCGACCGCGGCGCTCGTCCAGCGGGCGCTCGGCATCACCCGTCCGGTCCCCTCGTTCGATATCGGCGCCGCCTGCGCCGGCTTCGTCTTCGGGCTCACCATCGCCGACTCCTTCATCAAGAGCGGCATGTACCGGACCGTCCTGCTCATCGGCGCGGAGAACCTCTCGAAGTTCACCGATATGCAGGACCGCAACACCTGCGTGATCTTCGGCGACGGCGCCGGGGCGGCGATCATTCAAGCCTCCGACAAGCCGGGGATACTCGCCAGCCACCTTGCCACCGACGGCAATTTCACCCATCTCATTGAATTCCCCGCCGGCGGCTCACGCCTCCCGGCGACCCACGAGACGGTCGAAAAGCGGCTCCACTACACCCGGATGGAAGGGCAGGAGGTCTACAAGCAGGCGGTCAAGGATATGTCCGAAGCGGCGCTTGAGGCGATGAAACGGGCGGGACTGACCCTCGATCAGATAAGCTGGGTCATCCCCCATCAGGCCAACACCCGTATCATCGAAACGGTCGGCAAACGGCTGAACTTCCCCATGGAGAAGGTGTTCCAGAATATCGCCCATGTCGGCAACACCTCGGCCGCGAGTATCCCGATAGCGCTCTCGGAGATGGAGGAGCAGGAACTTCTCAAGCGGGAACAGAATATCGTACTGACCGCCCTCGGTTCGGGACTCACCTACGGCTCGGTCGCCTTCCGTTACTAGACCGGCGAGTTCAAAATCACATATAACTGTCTGTATTAATTACGATATAATTTTCACTGAATATATTGACATCGTGAGCTGTTTTCCGTATCATGCCAACTAGACTGGCGTGTCAGTCTAGCTTTCAGTTTCTTTGAAAACGGTATCAGGAGGAAGACAATGAGTAAGATGGTCGTGTTCCCGGGCCAGGGCTCTCAGGTAGTCGGCATGGGCAAAGACCTTTACGAGAACAGCAGCGACGCCCGCGCCATCTTCGCGGCGGCCGATGCGGCGCTCGGATTCTCCATCACCAAGATATGCTTCGAAGGTCCCGCCGAGGACCTGATGCTCACCAAATATACCCAACCGGCGATACTCACCGTTTCCTACGCCCTGTGGAAGGAACTCTCGAAACGGCACCAGATCGACGGCGTCCGCTACATGGCGGGCCACTCGCTGGGCGAATACACCGCGTTGGTAGCATCGGGTGCGGTCGATTTCGCCGAAGCGGTCCGCGCAGTCCATCAGCGCGGCTCGTTCATGCAGGATGCGGTCGAGTTCGGCAAGGGTTCGATGGCGGCGGTCATCGATGTGCCGCGCGAGGCCGTCTACAAGATGTGCGACGAGTCGGGCCATATCGTCAGCCCCGCGAACTTCAACTCGCCCAAACAGATCGTCATCTCGGGGATCGCCGAGGGGGTCGACTGGGTCGTCAACCGGCTCAAGACCGAGAATAAAAAGGCGATGAAGCTCAAGGTCAGCGCCCCGTTCCACAGCGAACTCATGAAGCCGGCCGAAGTGCGGATGAAAGAGGTCCTCTGGGCGATGAACCTGCACGGGTTCCGCACCGAGGTCATATCGAACGTCACCGCCCGTCCCTTCGCCTCGCTGGAAGAGATCCGGCCGCTCCTCACCTCGCAGATCTGCTCGACGGTCAACTGGGAGGATTCGATACTCTTCGCCCACCGCAGCGGTGTTACCGAACTCATCGAGGTAGGTCCCGGCAACGTGCTGACCAAGCTCTCCAGCCAGATCGTTCCCGAGATAACGACCCGCAATGTCGCCAACTGGACCGACATCCAGAACTTCGGCGCGTAATACCGACCTATTTCCAATTTTGGGGGCGTCCTGCGGGGCGCCCTTTTTTTTCAGATCATTTCACCGTTGAAGCGGGGCAGAGGTCGCTCACCGGGCAACGGTCGCAATAGTGTTTCTGCGGCTTGCAGATGGTCTGGCCCAGCGTCACAAGGTCCTGATTGACCGACCGCCAGTGCTTCTTCGGTACGACCTTTTTGAGCGCGGGGCGGGTGTCGTCGGGCTGTTTGGTAGCGACGATGCCCCAGAGGTTCGCGATGCGGTGGACATGGGTGTCGACGCATATCTCGTCGATGCCGAACGCTTTTATCTGAACGAGCGTCGCCGTCTTGATGCCGATGCCGGGAAGCGCCACGAGTTCATCGAGTCCCTGCGGTACGACGCCATTGTGTCGTTCGATCACCGCCCGGGCGAGGTCATGGAGCCGAGAGGCCTTCACCTGATAAAAGCCGACCGGAAAGATGAGCTTTTCGAGCTTCGCGACCGGCACCTTGAGCGTTTTTTCCGGGTTGTCGGCAATGGCGAAGAGTCTCCGCGCCGCCGCCGCGGTCGTCTCGTCCTTGGTGCGGGCCGAGAGCATCGTTGCGGCGAGTATCTGCCACGGCGTGTCGCCCTGCGATGCCATAAGATCAATGATGGGAGCGTATTCGAGCGACGCCGACCACTGCCGGAGCCGCGTGAAGATCGCCGCGATATCGCGCGGCGTTAGACTACTTTTTCTTTTCGACATTATCCTTGATGACCTGATCGAGTTCCTCGCGGTCCTTTTTGGAGAACTCGGACTTCTTGGTCTCGCCGGTCACTTTATCCTTCACTTCCTGCGCCGTGTCGACCACGGTATCCTTGGCCTTTTCAAAGCCATCCTTCGTCGCGTCGCCGACCTTGTCGACCGTCGCCTCGACGCTCCGGTCAAGCCCCGGGAACAGCACTTTGTAGAGCGGCTTGCCGCCCCAGCAAAAGTTCGCCAGCAGTATCACGAAGACCACGAACAGGAGTGCCTTCAACAGGACACCGACCGCTCCGCCCCCTTTTTTCGCCATCTTATACCTCCGTCAGTATGCGCGGACCCTGCGCCGTTATCGCGATAGTGTGCTCGAACTGCGCCGACAGACCGCCGTCGGTGGTCACCACGGTCCAGCCGTCGGGCAGTACCCGGCACCCTTCCCCTTTTTCGTTTATCATCGGCTCAATGGCGATGACCATCCCCTCGCGGAGCCGTTCCCCTTCGCCCGGATTGCCGTAGTGCGGCACCGGCGGGTCTTCGTGAAGCCGGATGCCGGTCCCGTGACCGACATACTCCCGGACGACCGAGAAGCCGTTCGTCTCGGCGTATTTCTGTATCGCTGCGCCGATATCGCCGACATGGTTGCCGACGACCATCTGCCGGATACCGAGATCCAGACACTGCCGCGTCACCTCGACCAACCGACGCGCCGTATCGCTCACGCCGGGCATCATGTAGGTCATCGTCCGGTCACCGATGAAGCCTTCAAAGGTCACGCCGCAGTCGACCTTGACGATGTCGCCGCGCTGGACGACGCGATCCTTGCGCGGGATGGCGTGGACCACCTCGTTGTTGATCGATATGCAGGTAGCGTGATGATAGTTGGCCACCGATTTGAAGGTCGCCTTCCCGCCGTTCTTCTTGATAAAACGGTCGGCGAAGGCGTCTATCTGGAGCGTCGTGACGCCCGGTTTGATGTACCCCTTTATCTCGTCGAAAAGCCGCGCCGTGAGCGCCCCCGCCTTGGCGATCCGCGCTATCTGCTCCGGGGTCTTGAGGATGATGCCGCCGCTTGCCATCACGCCCCCTTGAGCTTCCAGCCGTTCTTCTCGAAGGCGGCGAGAAGCGCCTCCTGCGACCCCTTCATCTCGTCGGTGGTGAGGGTCCGGTCGGCCGCCGCGAGCGTCACGCGAAGGCTTAGGCTCACCTGTCCCTCGGGCACTCCCTGTCCTTTGTAGGAGCTCACGAATTCGCAGCCGGAGAGGATATCCCGGCTGACGGTCCGTTCGACCACCTTCTGCAGCGCCTCGGCCTCGGTCCGTTCGGGGGCGAGCACCGTGAGCTCGAAGAAGGTGGCGGGGAACTTCGGGAGCGGCTTGTATTTCTCGTTCTTCTCGGGCAGGTCACACAGCAGATCCATGTCGATCTCGATATAGCCGGCCCGTCCCTTGATGTCCCACTGGGCGAGGAGCGCCGGATGGAGTTCGCCGAGTATGCCGACCTTCTTCTTCATCGCGGTCAGCAGGGCGCCGCGCCCCGGATGGAGCGTCTCGGCGGCGAAGAAGGGGTTGTCGGGGCTCGGCCGCTCGAAGCGGAACTGCGGCACGCCGAATTCACGCATGAGCGATTCACAGGTCCGTTTGACGGCGCGGAAGATATCGGATTCTCCCCGCACGAGCACCGCGAGCCGTCTCGACTCGCCGCCGCGCCGGAAGACCCGGCCGAACTCGAACAAGGTGAAGCTCTCGAACTGCCGGTGGTTGACCGCCAGCCCCCGGAGCATCCCGGGGACCATCGTGTAACGGAGCCACGGCGATTCCTTCGCCCCCTGCACCATGACGAGCGTTTCGTCAGGCGCCGGGAAGGCGTTCTTCTCGGTCTCGTTCAGGAACGAGTAGGTCAGTATCTCGTAGCCGGTATATTCTCGGACGAGGAGGTCGCGTATCTTCTCCTCCTTTTCGAGCGCGCGGTTGCGCGGCGGCGGGAGCATCGGGAACAGCGGCGGCCGCGGCATGATGTTGTCGTAGCCGTAGATGCGTCCGATCTCCTCGACGATATCGGCCGCGAGCGACACATCCTTGCTGCGGCGGTGCGGCGGCACGGCGAGCACCATCTCGTCGCCGGTCCGGGTCACGCCGAACTCGAGGAGCGTCAGGATGCTCTCGATGCGGGCATCGGGCAGATCGTCGCGCCGCACGCCGAGCATGGCGCGGATGCGGTCGGCCGAAAGCCGTATCGTTCCCTTGAAACCGTAATTCTGGCTCGCGTCGCGGTGGGCCGCCTCGGAAGTGACCTGCGCGCCGGGGACCAGTTCCTTTATCAGCTCGATACAGCGCTGTACCGCGAGCCACGAATTCTCGACCCACTGCGCCTTCTCGAAGCGCTGCGCCGCGTCGGTCCGCAGGTCGAGCCGGTTGGCGGTGCGGCGTATCGTCGCCGGATCGAACAGGGCCGATTCGATGATGAGTTCGGTGGTGCCGGGTTCGACCTCGCTGTGAAGGCCGCCCATCACGCCGCCGAGCGCCACCGCCTTCTCCTTGTCGGCGATGACGATGTCGCGGTCGGTAAGTATCCGTTCGATGCCGTCGAGCGTCGTGAACTTCTCGCCCGCCGCTGCGTTCCGGACGATGATGGTCGACCCGACGATGTTCTTCCGGTCGAAGGCGTGAAGCGGATGCCCCGTTTCAAGCATCACGAAGTTAGTGATGTCGACGATGTTGTTGATCGACCGACTGCCGACCGCCTCAAGCCGCTCAACGAGCCAGCGCGGCGACGGCCCGACCTTCACCCCCGACATCTTGACGCCGATGTAGTGAAGCGCCTTGTCGGTCGTGAATTCGATGGCGAGCGTATCTTCCTTCTTATCGAGTGTGATGCCGGTGAAGTCGAGTTTCTTTTTCCACGGACGGTTGAAGATGGTCCGCAGTTCGCGGGCATAGCCGTAGTGGCCCCAGAGGTCGGGCCGGTGGTTGACCGTCTTGTTCTCTATCTCGATGACGAAATCGGCCGCGCCGTAGATCGTCGAAAGCGGCGTGCCCGGTTCCATCTTCTTGTCGAGTTGCAGGATACCCGAATGGTCCTCGCCGAGCCCAAGTTCCTTGACCGAACAGAGCATACCGCGGCTCTCGACGCCGCGTATCTTCGCCGGCTTTATCTCGAAATCACCCGGAAGCACCGTGCCAAGCGACGCATACGGCACCACTTGTCCTTCGGCGATGTTCGGAGCGCCGCAGACCACCGTCGCGCGCTCTTTGCCGTCGAATATCGTCGCGAGGTGCAGTTTATCGGAGTTCGGGTGGTTCTCTATCTTCTCTATGCGGGCCGCTTTCACCTGTTCAAAATGACGGCCGACCCAATGGGCCGCCTCTATTTCGGCGGTGGATAGCGCCAGCCGTTTCACGATCTCTTCGGACGTGAGGCCCGCCAGATCGACATATTCCTGTATCCAGGACAGCGATAACAGCATCGTAAGCCTCCCTTAGAACTGCGTGAAGAAACGAAGATCGGCGCCGTGGAACAGCCGGATGTCGTCGATCCCGTACTTCATCATGACCAGCCGCTCAAGACCGAGCCCGAAGGCGAAGCCGGAGAACTCCTCCGGGTCGATGCCGCCGTGGCGCAGGACCGTGGGATGCACCATGCCGCACGGCATGAGTTCAAGCCAACCGCCCTGCTTGCAGACCGAACAGCCCTTGCCGCCGCAGATGAGGCACTTGATGTCGAGCTCAAAGCCCGGTTCGACGAACGGGAAAAAGCCGGGGCGCAGGCGCACCTCGACCTCCTTCTCGAAGATGCCGGTCAGTAGCGTCTTCATCGAATAAATGAGATGGGCGACCGATATGTTCTTGTCGACCACCATCCCCTCGATCTGATGAAAGGTGTGTTCGTGGCTCGCGTCGACCGCCTCATTGCGGTAGACCTTGCCCGGCGCGACGAATTTGAACGGCGGGGTGTGCGAGAGCATGCCGTGCACCTGCACCGGCGAGGTGTGGGTCCGCAGGAGTTTGCCGTCGGTGAGCCAGAAAGTGTCCTGCGAATCGCGCGCCGGATGGTCGGGCGGTATATTGAGCTTGTTGAAGTTGAATTCCTCTTCCTCCATCTCGGGGCCGTCGAGCACCTCGAAGCCCATCGAGATGAAGATATCCTTGACCCGCCGCCGGATGACCGCGACCGGATGGGCCGCGCCGCGTTTGAGGCCGCTGGGCCAGCTGATGTCCTGCCATTCGGCCGCCAGCTGCTTCTCTATCTCCGCCCGGCCGAGCGTCGCCATCCGCGCCGCGATGAGTTTTTCGAACTCATCCTTGAGGGCGTTGGACAGGGCCCCCACCTCGCGCCGTTCGTCGGGGGTAAGGTCCTTCATTCCTTTCAGAACTTCGGTCAGCGCCCCCTTCTTGCCGAGGAGCGCCACGCGCACCTTCTCGGCCTCTTCGGGGCTTGCCGCACCGTTCAACTGCGCGGTGAACTCGCCGCGCATCCGTTCGAGTCTCTCTTTCATTTCAGGCTCCTTTGCGCAAAACGCAACAACGCCGCCACAATACCACACTTGCGCCATATTTCAATATAAAGGAGGTCACGCGCGCGAGTTTCTTTGCCAAAAACCAAATTTATGTTATCATCGCCTGTTCTTCGGTCACCAAGGGAGGCGTGCATGACGATGAAGATAGCGTTCGTGGGCGGCGGCGATGCGACGCTCGCGTTCCTGAAGTTCTTTGAGAAGATACCGAGCGCCGAGGTGGTCATCGTCACCGACGAGTTCCGCGACGCGCCGGCTCTGCGTTATGCCGCCGAACGGCAGATCCGTGTCTCGACGAGTCATCTCGACGCGGTCAAGCATCCCGAACTCGATGTGCTCATCGAGATAGCCGATTCGCGGGCCGACATACTCGCCCTCATCCGCGAACATCTGCCGAAGCGGACCACCCTCATCACCAGCGATCAGGCGCGGATCGTCTATCACCTGCTCTCGTCGGTCATCGAGGGGGAGTTCTCGGCCATCGAAGAACGGTTCATGCACAACATCAAGGACATCAAGAAATCGATCGCCGACTTCTCGACCATCACCAAGAACATCGACATCTTCGCCATCAACGCATCGATCGAGGCAGCGCGCGCTGGCGAGGCGGGCAAAGGGTTCGCGGTAGTCGCCAGTTCCATCAAGGACCTCGTCAAGAACAGCCGCGACACCCTGCAGCATGTCCGGTCGGTACTCGAAAAACTGACGCTCATCCACAAAGATATGCAGGATACCCGCAAGGCGTTGCGGCCCAAAGGGGACGATACCCAGACTTACTGACCGCTCCCCGAAAAGAAGAACTTCTTCATCTCCGGCGTCGGGAACGCGATGTCTATGACGCGCCGCGCCGTATCGGTGTCGGCGCCGCGTTCGACCGCGTCGTAGAACTCTATCGATCGCATCTTCACCTCGTCCATCGCACGGCTCCAATCGATATCGCCGCGGGACCAGCGCATTTGCGCCTCTTCAAGTTCTTCCAACAATTTTGCATAATCGCCGCCAATACGCCGTCGTTGATCCTCGTCGAATCCATTCTGCGCTAGGTTCGTATCAAGTGTCTCTTTCCATGCCTTGAAATAGGCCTTGTTGGCATCCTTCAGGATCCGCTCCTGCCGCTCCTGCAATGCTATGACCGCGCTTTGACCACCGCCGCCGCTTTTAAGCGCGTCCACCTCGGCACGAAGCTTTTTCATCTGCTCTTCCATCGCGGCGGCCGAAAAGACATCCTTCACCGGCGCACCGCCGTCGCGGTCACGCAGCGCATCGATCTCTCCTTCCAAGGCCTCGATCCGGTCACGGAGTTCGGCCACCTCGGCGGCTCCCGGGTCTTTTTCCGCCTGCAGCACCAGCACGATCGCGACCGCGGCAACCGCCAACGATACCAACGCGGCGCCGAGAGCTGCCAGTATCGATCGATCATACTTCATCGGCGCATACCTCCCCTTTGATGAACAGTTCCCGCCACCACGCGAGCATCGTTTCGGTAAAACCGGCCTTCATGAGTGCCGCGCGCGCCTTTTCGTTACCGGAATTCCGCAGCAGGACCATGAGCGGCTGTTTCTCGTCGTACACGAATTCTTCCGCCGGCGCCCCGAAAGCGGCCTGCCACGCCGCGCGACCTTTTTCGTCATCCTGCGGTGCCGGAATGCAGGCGGTGCGGTACAATCGCGCCATGATGTCGCCGTCATTGGCCGCCCGCGCCGTCACCCGGACCGATGAAGAGAATGATCGGGTGAACCCGCGCGTTGAGAAAGTAAGCGGTTCATCCGAAAGGAGCGTCACCGGCATCCCCGCCTGTCGCTTCTCTATGGCAAAAAGGATTGCGTAGACCCCCGGCGCGAGCGTCACTTCGATCTTCGCATAATCGGCAGGCCCGGCAAGCGCTATGGTTCCCTTCTGTTCCCCGTTGACCGCGATCGTCCCCTTCGCGACGCCGGCAAGCGAAAGCACGAAAGAGTTTTTCCGATCCGCTTCGAGATAGAGATGAAAGAACTCGCCCTCCCCGGCGTAGCTCTTGCTCACCGTCACCGGCACCGTGGTGACCGCGCCGCGCCCCTTGAGCGGCAGATGGTGGCGCGCCAGAAAGAGGTCCTTTGCCGGGTCCCCCTTTTCCTTCACCATCCAAACAGAGGCTTCGGGAAGCGGCAGATAGAACACGCGGTAGAGGTCGGCCGGCGTCCGGACGGCCGCCGCAAGATGAATACAAAAAAGTAAGGGGAGCACCAGCTGTGCTCCCCTTGCGAAAATACGGTTCATGAGAACTTTACTTGATCTCTTCGAGCAGCGCCCGCGATTTCAGGAAATACTCGTCGGTGGCAAGCAGGCTCTTGAGGAGCTGCTGCAGCATCTTCTTAGCCTTGCCCTTATCGGATTCCTTGATGCCGAAAGCTTCCCAGTAGATCGCCTTCGCCTTCGAATTGAGGGCGTTGAGCCCCTCCTTCGCGGTCTTGTCGTTCTTGTTCAGATAAAGTGCCTGCACGAACAGGTCGCGCGCCGTGGAAAGATCGCTGTCGTTGAGCTTCGACAGGCCGTTCTTAGACAGCACCTCGGCGAGGACCGCCTCGATCTTCTGAGTAGTCGCGGTCAGTTCGAGATCGCGTTTCGACTCGACCTTGTAGGTATCCTTGTAGCGCGACTGGATGACCTTCAGTTCCTCTTCCGATATCTTGTCGAGCTTCTTCTGGTAATCGGTCTCGACGCCGGCCTTCTTCTTGCGGGCGTCTTCTTTGTCCTTGGCCGCGTCGTCCTCGCGCTTCGATTTTATCTTCTCGAGTTCGCCGCGCAGTTTCTGCTCGTCATCCTTCATCTTGGCCTGTTTGGCCTCCCACGCATCCTTTTCCTTGGCGAGTATGGCCTGCCGCTTATCCTTGCGTTTATCCTTCTCGGCAAGCAACTTGTCGCGCTGGACAAGCATCACCTGCTTCTGCTTCTCGCGATCGGTCTTTTCCTTGATCTCCATCTGCTCGTACCGATCGACGATCTTCTTCTTATCCTCGTCGAACGCGGCAGTTTCCCTCTGCTGCCGGTCGCCCCACGCCTTTTCGCGCTTCTGACCCTCGGTCTGATTCTTGACCTTTGTCTCGTCGAGCTTCTTGGCCCAGTCGGCGTTGAGGACCGCGATATCGTTCACGACCCCCTCGACGCCCTTGTTCAGGTCGGCGATCTTCTGGCGGGTGCTCGCGGTACGGCCTTCGAATGCCTTCTTGCGGCCTTCCTTGTCCTGATCCCATTTCTTGTATTCGTCGTCGCGTTTCTTCTTGCGGTCGGCGATCTTGCCGTCGCGTTCCTTCTGCGCGTCGAGGACCGACTTGTCGATGCTCTTCTTGAAGCGGTCCTTTTCGGCGAGGAACGCCTTGTAAGCCTTCTCGCCCACCGCCTTATCGCCTTTCTTCTGCTTGTCGAACTTCTTGTTCTCGTCCTGCAGCCGTTTGTTCTCGGTGCCGAGCTTCATGTCGAGTTCGCTCGACTTGGTCTCATACGCGGTGTCTATCGCCATGAGGGCGTTCATGAGTATCTCTTCCTTCGCCCCTTCGTGCTGCTCCAACTGCTTGGTCACCGCCGCCAGATCGGCCTTGAGCTTCTTGAGCTCCGCCGCGCGGCCGGCCGCCATCGCGCCGACATCCTTCTTGATGATCTTCGCGAACCCCTTCTCGAGCGCATCCTTCTCCTTGGCGACGGTGCTCTTTTCCTTGGCAAGCGCCACGGCCTTGCCCGCCTTCTCGCCGGCCAGCTTCTTCTCTTCACCCTGCAGGGCGCCTTTCTGCGCGGCGTACTTGTCGGATATCTTCTTCAGCTCACCCTTGAGCATCGCGTCAAAACCTTTCGTCTGGCCACCCGTCGCCTCTTTCTGCTTCTGAAGCTCGGCGATCTTCTGCTTGGAGACATCGTCGATCCCCTTCATCTTGCCGGCCTTCTCGGCGGCAAGCGCCTTTTTCTGCCCTTCGAGCGCGGCGATCCGGTCGGCGAACGGCTTGCGGGTCTCGTCGAGTTTCGTCTTGTCGACCTTGGCGCTCCGTTTTTCCCAGTCTTTTATCGACTTGCGGATATCCTTTATCTTCTTGTCGATCTCGGCGATCTCCACGGCGACCTTGCCCTTCTCGGCCTTCGATTCGCCCTCTATCTTACCGGCCATCGCCCCTTTCCGCTCCTTGATGGACTTGAGTTCAGCCGCCTTCTCGCCCTGCACCGCCGCCTGCCGCTGTTTGACCGAGGCGAGGATCGCGGCGACCTTCTTATTGACATCGGCCGCGCCCGACTTAAGCGCCTTCTCGTTCTTGGCCGACTCACCCTTCTGCGTCTTGACCGCGTCGTTCACCTTCTTCTGGTGCGCGGCGAGCGCCTTGGCCTTGTCGCCCTCAAGCACCTTTATCTTCTTGCGGCTGTCGATGGTCTCCTTCGCCTTGGCCGACTCGAACTTGTCGAGCTTCTCCTTATTGCCGGCGATCTGCCGCTCATAGCCCGATTTCTTCATCTGGATGTTACGGTTCGCCGATTCCTCGGTGAACTTGAGCTTGCGATCAAGCGACGCTTCGTCCATCTCTATCTTTCGCAGATTGGCCTGATGTTCGCGTTCGGCCTTCGAAAGTTCCGGCTTGTTCCCCTTGAGTTCGGACTTCTTGTCCTGGAACGACTGCACTTCGTTGGTCTTGGCGACGCGGATGGCATCCAGAAGTTCCTGTATCTTGTTGATCTCCTCGACCTTCTTGTTGTCGAGTTCGGCAAGTTCCTGATTCATCTGCTCGATAATCGAATCGACCTGGAAGGGCTGCATCTGCTTGGCATATTTCTCGTCTATCGCGGTAAGATCGCCGTTCAGCTTCTCTATCTGCTCGTCGAAGCCGCGCGCGATGGCCGACTCTTCCTGCCCGAGTTTGCCGAGCGTCTTGCCGAACTCTTCTTCCTTGGCGGCGTTCGCCTGCGCCTGTTTGTCGAGTTCGCCCTGAAGTCGCGCCCGTTCGGCCTCGGCCTCCTTCTGGACCTGCTCCTCGACCTTCGCAAGCCGGTCGGCGTACTTGTTCTCGATGCCGCCCGCCTGTTCGTCGAGTTTGTTGAGCTCCTCGGCCTTCTTCGCATCGTACTTGGCGTCTATCTCGGCCTTGCGGGCCTTCTTCTGATCGAGATCGCCCGACAGCGCCGTTTCCTGCGCCACCAGTTTCTCTATCTCCTTGTTGACGATCTCGCCCCAGTTGGCCTTGAGGTTCTCGGTCGCGTCGACGAGCTTGTTCTTCTCGTTGTTTATCTCCTCGTCGACCTTCGCCATCTTCTGGGCGTATTCGTCATCGAGGCGCCCCTTGATCTCGGCGGCGGTCGCCTTTTCCCGCTCTACCTTGTCATCGAAGGAGGCGGCGTTCTGGAGCGCCGCTTCGTTCTTCTGACGCAGTTCGTTCTCCTTCGCGTTCTTCTCGGCCTCCTCGGCCTCGGCGGCCTTGGCAACGGCGGTCTGGAGCTGCGCCATCTTGCCCTCGTATTCCTGATCGAGCTTGGCGAGATCCTCTTCGGCCTTGGAGAGACGCTTCTCAAGTTCCTGGAGTTTCGCCTCCTGCGACTTGGTGAGCTCCTCCTCCTTCTTTATCTTCATCTGTTCGGTGTCGTCGCCGTGTTTCGCGACGGCCGCATCGAGCGCCTGCTTCTTGGTGGTCAGTTCGGTGAGCTTCGCCTGATACTCTTTCTCGGCCTTCTGCTGCACCTGCGTCTTGTCGGCGTTGTACTTCGCGTCGACGGCGGTCCGTTCCTTTTCGATGTCTTCTTGGAACTTGCCCATCTTCTCGGCCGACTTCGACATGAACTCTTCGATCTCCTTGTCGAATTTGGCGATATCGGTCTGCCGTTTCGACTCTTCCTGATCGTACTTGGCGAGCTGGCTGTTAAGCTGGTCGAATTTTTTCTGGTATTCCCGTTCGACCTCGACGGCGTATTTGCGGTCCTCGTCCTCGTTCTTCATGCGGATCGACTCGAGTTCGCCCAGCTTGGCCCGCTCGGCCTTGTCGAACTCGTCGTTCATCTCCTGAAGCTTCTTATCGGCCTCTTTGACCTGATCCTCTTTTTCCTTTTTCTTTTTCTCGAGGTCGGCTATCTTCACCGTTATCTTCTTGCCCTCGACATCTTCCCATTCCTTCTGCTTGCTGTAGTATCCGTCCTTCTCTTCCTGCACCTTCTTGCGCATCTCGGCGTACTTCTTGTCGAGCGCGTCGAGTTCCTTCTGCTGGGCATCTTCACGGCCTTTGTTGGCCGTCTTGATGACGCCCTTTTCCTTCTGCTCGATCATCGTGATCTGGCTTTCGAGTTTCACGATGTCCTGCTCTATGGTCGAGTCGTCCTTTTCCCACTGATACTTGAGCCCCTGCACCTTTTCCTTGAGACCCTTTTCGGCCTCTTTCGAAATGGCGATGAAGTCCTGCAGTTTCTTTTCCTTCTCGGCGATGAACGCCTCGCGTTCCTTGATGCGCTGGTTGATCCATTTGTCTATCTCGGCCTGCGCCTCGAGACGCCATTTGCGGGCATCCTCTATCTTGCGTTTGAACTGGTTGTGTATCGAATCGACCGCCGACAGGTCGTCGGAATTCGGTTTGCGGTAGACGGTCCGGTCGATGTTCTCTTTCTTGAGGACCATCAGCTTGTAGGCGGCGTCACGCACCTGCCCGTCGAGTTCGAGGATGGTCTTGAGGATGCGCTCCGCCTTGCCGAAATCGCTGCCGGCGACGGCATCTTCGGCGGCCGAGATACCTTTCTTGATATTGACGACATTCTCGTAGTGTTTCTTGGCGTCCTCATTCTGACTGCACTTGCAGTTCATATCGTTGGCGGCGCGGTAGAAGCTCTCTTCGGCGCCCGACAGGTCGCCCTTCTTGTAGAATTCCATGCCGCGTTTTATCTCTTCCTTCACTTCGGAGTAGGAAACGGTCTTATTGGAAGTGCTGGAGCGGCTCGACTTGGAGGCGGAGGAACTCCCCGAGTCGGATCCGCCGGCATACTTGCCGACCAGCTTGTTGGCGGCCGAAAGCATCTTGGCCGCGACATCTTCCTCGTCCGCGTCCTCTTCGTACTCGACGCTCTCGGAGCCGAGTTTCTTCCCGCTGCCCGACATCAGGTAGACGACGATCGCCTCTTTCGATATCTTGCTGAGCAGATAATACGGCGCCTCCGCCTCTTTGGCGACAGTGAGCATGCACTTGAGGTCGTCCTTGCAGCGGGCGGCATCCTTGGGCGACAGCTCTTTGTCGTAGCTGACCGCCGAAATACCCTTTATCGACGAGAAGAGCAGTGAAAAGTTCTCGAAAACCCCGTCGGCCATCTTTTTCTCGTCCGATTTTTTGGCGGCGATCGGCATGACGATCATCCGATCCTCGGCGAGGAGCAGGGACGACAGCAGAAAGACCACAGTCGTTACGGTAAGAACAGATCTTTTCACGAAACCCTCCATAAGTGACTTATCTCTTTAGAATCAATCGTAGTTTCAATTCTCCAAGTCTCTTCGCGGCGAAGAATATCCATATACGGCCGGAAAGTCAAACTTTTTATAAAACATTTGTCACCCGTCGACCACCTTTTTCAATATCTTTTTCTGGTCGACGACCATCTCCTGGAATTTCTTCAATTCGTCGCCCTTCAGATAATCGTTGTGCGGATCATGGTACTTGAAGGGATCGAGCAGTTTCCCCTTGGCGCCGACATTCACCTGATAATGCAGATGGGGTCCCGCCGCCTTACCGGTGTTGCCGCTCCTGCCGATAAGATCGCCCGCCTTCACCTCTTTTCCCTGATCGACCAGCGTCTCCGAAAGGTGAAGATACTTCGCCACATGGACGCCGTTGCGGGAGGTCAGCTCTATCGAATAGCCGTTGAAGCGGGTCTGCCAGTTGGTACGGGTGACGCGGCCGTCGAAGGTGGCGTAGACCGGGGTACCGGTCGGCGCCTTGAAATCGACCCCGTCATGTTTCGGCGAATGATCGTCGAACAGCGTGATGACCCCGATATGGTCGCGGATGGGGGCGTTCTTTATCCGCCGCTCTACCATCTGCCCGTCGCCGTAGTAGAATTTATGATACTTCTCCGATGCGGCGCGGTAGGCATAGAGATCGATGAATTTATTGTAACGGTTGGAGAAATAGCTCACCGCGAGCACTTCGAGCGAATCGGGCATATCCTCGCGCTGTTTCAATTCGTCGGCCGGTATCATCCGGAACACGAACGAAAGGGTGTCTCCCTTCATCACATCCTTGCGCAGGGCAAGGTCCCACAGCAGGATACGGCTGACATGGACCGACAATATCTCGGCAAGCCGCGGGAAATCGAAATGGGTGGAAAGGCGGGCGATGTCGGGATCGGCGGCAAAGGCGTTGTAGAAGTTGTCGGTGATGGTGAGCCAAACCGGGATGTTCTCGCCGACCGCCGGACCGGCCGGTTTCACGGGAAGCGGCGGCGGCGCTTCGGGCGATTCGGCGTGAGACGGCGAATTCTCGGCCGGCCGTTCGGCCGGGAGCGGTTTTTCATTGACGCCGAAAAAAAGCGCGGCGGCAAGGACCAGATTGATGAAGAACGATATCCAGAACAGCGTCTTCCACCGTTTTACTTGCGGATTGGTGAACAGATAACTCACTTCACTCTCCCGAAGAGCGCCGAGAAATATACCGAGTCGGTCTCCGATAATTCCAGCGGTCGAGCGGTCCCGAACTCACGATACAGGTCATATAGTACATTTTCATTCTGTTTTTCATAGAAAAAAAATGCAAAATCGGCGTCGCGCAGTTCGTTGGTCCCCTGAATGTCGTTCCGGATGAACCCTTCTTTTTTGAGGTACATGAACGAATTCCAGTTGAGCCCCTCGGCATAACTCATCACGAACACCCGCGCCCCGCGCGGCGCGGCGGCGTTGAGCACGGAACAGAGCGGCAGTATGTCGTAGCCCCAGAAGTTACGCTGCATATAGTTCCCCGCCGCTCCCTGCGCACCGCCGATGAGGGCATTGAAGAAACCGGCGCCGTGCATAACGAACTTCGCGTTGGGGGTGATGAGCGCCAGCAGTGCCGCCGTGACCACGATCCCCTGCGCCGTTCTCTCCCGTAGCTTCGGCCACCGGCGGGAAAGTTCCGCCGCGCCGCTGAGCACCACCGCGAATCCCGCGGTCAGCAGTATCGGCTGGCCGGTGAAGAAGTGTTTGATGCCGCCGAATATCGGGACACCGGGCATTGAGATGAGCAGTGTCGGGAAGAGGGCGCCCGCCAAGAGTACCGCGCCGATATGCCGTTCAACCGGCGTGCGGCCACGGCCGAACAACCAGTAGAGAAACAGCGCGATCGCCGCGAAGAAGCAGACGAGCTGCGGCACCGGTGTGGTGAAGAAGGTCATCCCCCACGGATAAGAGAAGGGAAACGGCGGGCTGGAGAGTTCCTGCCCGAAGTAGTAGTTGGTATAGTGGACATGGTAGGCGTGGAAGGCGAGATAGTTGCCGAACCGCTTGATGGTGTCGTACCACAGCCACGGCCAGCTGATGAAGAAGACCGGCAGCGACACGAGCGGCATGAACCAGAAGGGGAGCGGCACGGCGCGGAAGAACCCGATGAATCCCTTGTGGCGCGGTTCGAGCGAACGGTAGGATACAAAGTGCATCGCCAGCCAGATGAGCAGGAGAAGCGGCGGGATGAAGTAGACATTGTGCTTGGTCGCCATCGCACAGCCGAGGAAAACGGCGATAAAGAAGGCCAGCCACCGGCTCCGGTTCACCAGATAGACCGCGAAGAGGATGAAGGTCCCCGACCAGAAGAAAAGTATCGGGATATCGAAGCAGGCGAGGTGGCTGTGGAAGAAGATGTGCGGCATCATGAAGAATAAAAGCGGCGCGGCGAGGGCGGTCATCCGCGAGAAGAAGAGGCGGCCGAAAAGATAGATGAGGAAGGCGGTCGCCGCCGCGAAAAGCGCCGCCACCAGCCGTATCGAATTGACGAACGAAAGCCATTGCAGTTTTTTGTAGAAGATGAAATGCGAAAGGCCGAACAGGTTCTTCACGAAAGTCGGGTGCTCGCTGTTGAACTCGAAAAAGCGCGTTATCGTCTTCTTGCTGAATGGTTCGAGAAATTCGCCGCGACCGATGCTGTCGACGGAGAACTGGATGTAATCGGCGGTCGTTTCCGCCGTCCGCATGTAGAACCCTTCGTCGCGGACGAGTCCCACCAGATGCGAGGTGAACATGACGGCCAGAAGGACGGCGAGCGCTATCATGAGCGATGCGAGCCAGTCCCATCTGTCGAAACGGGTAAGCGTCATTTGCCGAGGTATCCGTTAAATACGAAGTGCCGCGCCCCGTCGAACTTCACCCAGAAGGAAAGGTCGATCATCTTCGCCCCCTCGGGGAGCGCGATGCGGTGGCGGTAGAGCTTCTTTATGTTGTCGTTGTCGTAGTTGAGCAGTCCCTTTCCGTCGGCGGTGACGGTGACGCGGACCGGCTGTCCGTTCTGTTCGCGGTAGGCCCGTTCGAGGAACGAGGTGCCGAGGACGAGCGCCGTCGCCCCGACGCTGTTCTCGAAGACGACATGGAGCGTCCGT
The DNA here is from genome assembly GCA_964412895.1 of uncultured Spirochaetales bacterium. Taxonomy (GTDB): domain Bacteria; phylum UBP6; class UBA1177; order UBA1177; family JAKLFG01; genus CALMRE01. Next base: position 4,289 of record CAYPQK010000040.1, on the reverse strand, counting down.
TCGGTGCGCGGGTGGGCCCAGTTCGCCTTCTGCCAACGCCCCGCCATGAGGGTCCGTTGCGGCCCGACATACTGCCACTCCTGTTTGCCGCAACTCCAGCGGTCGCGGTCCCACGCGCAGTTGTCGCGGTTCCCGTTCGCGTCGGCGAAGTAGACCTCCGTGGCCTGCGCGAGGTCGTCGACGAAATCGAAGAGCTTCGCCACGGCGTCGCCCGACGACTGCGCCTTGATGACGAGCGCGCCGCCCGCCGGAAAACGCCCCTGCTCCGTAAGTCCGAGCCGGTCGCGGACGGCGTTCCACCGCTTCTCGCCGTCGACCACGAACCAGAGTACATTCACGCCGTTATTGTTGAGATCGCTCAGCTCCTCTTTGGTGAAGGAGCGAAGCGTGTAAGAGATGTCGGTGATGCCGTCGCGCAGGTAGCGGGTGAAGCCGATATCCCAGTCGGGCGCCGGGAAGATGATGTCGCCTTCGCGGAATTCGCGGTTGAGTATCTCGGCGATGAGCGGTTCGTCCGCGGCGGTGAACCCGTCCCGGTCGGAAAGGAATAGCCAGAAGATGCCGCTGACCAATACCGCTACGACAAACAGGATAAAAAAGGCGGTGGAAAGGCGCGCGGGCATCATTATTTGTCTGCGGTGAGGGTCAGATTGATGTCGACCGCGGGGGCCGAATGGGTCAGCGCCCCGACCGATATGAGATCGGCGCCGAGCCGCGAGAGGGCGGGTATCTTCTCCAGCGTCACGCCGCCCGATATCTCGGTGAGCGCCCGCCAGTTGATGGCGGCGATCGCTTTCTGTATCATATCTTCGTCCATGTTGTCGAGCATGATGATATCGGCGCCGGCCGCGAGCGCTTCTTTGACCTCGGCGATCGATGCGGTCTCGACCTCGACCCGGACCAGATGGTGCGCCGCGACGCGCGCCTTCTTAACGGCGGCGGCGATGGAACCGGCGGCGACGATATGGTTGTCCTTGATGAGCACCCCGTCGTCGAGGGCGAAGCGGTGATTGCTCCCGCCGCCGACCCGGACGGCATACTTTTCGAGTGTCCGCCAGCCGGGCGTCGTCTTGCGGGTATCGACTATCCGCGTCTTCGACTTTTTATCGAGCGCCGCGACATAGCGTTGGGTCAGTGTCGCCACTCCCGAAAGCCGTTGCAGGAAGTTGAGGACCGTCCGTTCGCCGGTGAGGATCGCGCGGCAGGGACCGGTTACCGTGGCGACGATATCGCCTTTCTTCAGCGCATCACCGTCCTTCCGCGCGGAGACGATCTTCACCGCCGGATCGATAAGGCCGTAGATGTATCCGATGAGTTCGACGCCGCACAGGATGAGCGGCTCCTTGGCTTTGATGACCGCTTTTCCGCGCGACGCCGCCGCGATGGTGGCGCGGGTGGTGATATCGCCACGGCCGAGATCCTCGGCGAGCGCGAGTTTGATCAGTTCGGCGCTGGCGTAGGCAGGAATCGTCATCACCCTATCTCCGTGAGCCGTTTTTCAAGGTGGACTATCTTTTCTTTCAGGTCGGCGTACTTTATCTTCTCCTGTTCGACCAGTTCGGGGCGCGCCTTGGCAAGGAAACTTTCGCTTCCCAGCTTCTGTTCCGCTATCTGGAAATCCTTGCGCAGTTTGCCCAGTTCCTTCTCGATCCGTTTCATCTCCTCGCCGAAATCGACCACGCCGGCGAGCGGCAGGTAGAGCGTCCCGAGCTTCACCACCGCCGACGCTGTTTTTTTATCAGGAGTATATTCCCATGCATATGAAACATCCACGCGGGCCATGTTTCTTAACATGTTTTTTATTGTGTTGAGAAAAGCTTCTTTTCCCTGTGGCAAGCAAGTCAAAAGAAGGGCATCTTCTACATTGAGAACTATAATCAAAGGTATCACTAACGACGGCTTGACATTGCTTTCGGCCCGTATTGTTCGAATCGTCGTGATAAGCTCTTTAATCGTGTCCATTGCCTCGGTCTCTTCGGCGAACCGCGGGAAGTCGCTCCCCTTCGGGAAGTCGGCTATCATGATGCTCTTCTTGCGGTTCGGCGTCGTGAACGGCAGGTTCTGCCACAGTTCCTCGGTGATGAAAGGCATGAAGGGATGGAGCAGCCGCAGGCTGGCGTCGATGACCTTGAGGAGCACCTTTTTGGTCACCTGCTTCTCCGTTTCATCGGTACCCGCCAGTATCAGCTTGGCCAACTCGATATACCAGTCGCAGAACTCGTGCCAGAAGAAATGGTAGAGGGTACTCGCCGCCTCGGTCAACCGATATTGCTCGAGGTTGCGGTTCACTTCGTCGGTCACTTCACCCAGCCGCGTCAGTATCCATTTGTCGGCCGGGGTGAAGGCATCGTCGCGGTAGGCCGCCGGATCGAACGCGATCACCTCGTTCTCGCCGAACTGCATCAGCGAGAAGCGGATGGCGTTGTACATCTTATTGCAGAACCCCGCGTAGCCCTCTATCTGAGCGGTCGAGAGCTTGAGGTCGCGCGCCTGCAGGGTCATCATCGCGAAGGTGAACCGCAGGGCATCGGCGCCGTATTTGTCGGTGATCTCGAGCGGATCGATGACATTGCCGCGCGTCTTGGACATCTTGTGTCCCTTCTCGTCACGCACCATCCCGTGGAAATAGACCTTGTCGAACGGCACTTCGCCGCCGAACTTGAGCCCCATCATGATCATCCGGGCGACCCAGAAGAAGATGATGTCGAAGCCGGTCTCCATGAGGGTCGTCGGGTAATATTTTTTGAAATCGGGCGTCTGATCGGGCCAGCCGAGGGTCGACATGGGCCAAAGCGCCGATGAGAACCAAGTGTCGAGCACATCGGGATCGCGGTGGAATTTTACGCCGCCGCACTTCGGGCACTTCGCCGGGGCGGTCCGCGCGACGATCAGTTCGTCGCAGTCGTCGCAGTACCACGCCGGTATCTGGTGGCCCCACCAGAGCTGGCGGCTGATGCACCAGTCTTTGATGTTGTACATCCATTCGTAGTAAGTCTTCTTCCAGTGGTCGGGGAGGAATTCGATGCGCCCCGATTCGACCGCGTCGATGGCGGGCTTGGCGAGCGGGTCGATCTTCACGAACCACTGTTTGGAAAGTATCGGCTCGACGGTGGTCTTGCAGCGCTGACAGCCGCCGACGGCATGTTTGTGCACCTCTTTCTTAACGAGGAGTCCTTTTTCGGTCAGATCGGCCACCACCTTCTCGCGCGCCTCGGCGGTCGTCAAACCCTGATAGCGGCCGCCGTCGGCGGTGATGCACCCCTTTTCGTCGATGACATTTATCTCGGCGAGGTTGTGCCGTTTGCCGGTGGCGAAGTCGTTGAAGTCGTGGGCCGGGGTCACCTTCACCGCGCCGGTGCCGAACTCGATGTCGACCAGTTCCGCGTCGCCGATGACCGGTATCTCGCGCTCCATGAGCGGCAGTATCACGCTCTTGCCGATGAGGTGACGGAAGCGCGGGTCGTCGGGATGGACCGCCACGGCGGTATCGCCGAGCATCGTCTCGGGGCGGGTCGTGGCGACGGTGAGGAATTCGCTGGTCCCTTTCACCGGATACTTGATATACCAAAGCGCGCCGTCCTTTTCCTCATGGTCGACCTCAAGGTCGGAAAGCGCCGTGCGGCAGCGGGGGCACCAGTTGATGATGTAGGTGTCGCGATAGATGAGCCCTTCTTCGTACAGGCGGACGAAGACCTCGATGACGGCGCGAGAGAGCCCGGCGTCCATCGTGAACCGTTCGCGGCTCCAGTCGAGCGAACTGCCAAGGTGGCGCAGCTGTTCCGATATCCGGTTGCCGTACTGCTTTTTCCACTCCCACACCTTTTCGAGGAACTTCTCGCGGCCCAGTTCATGGCGGCTCTTCCCCTCTTTCGCCAGTTCGCGCTCGACCACCATCTGGGTTGCGATGCCGGCGTGGTCGCAGCCCGGAAGCCAGAGTACATCGTAGCCCGCCATCCGTTTGTAGCGGCACATGACATCCTGTATCGTCACCGTCACGGCGTGGCCCATGTGGAGCGAGCCGGTGACATTGGGCGGCGGAATGACTATGCAGAACGGGAGCTTATCGTTCTCGGGATGGGCGGCGAAGTAGCCGCGCTCCTCCCATTCCTTATACCATTTCGACTCAATGCCTTGATGTTCGTAGCGCTTTCCGAGTTCCATATCAGTTATCCCCGCAGGAAAAAATAACGCCCGCTTCTTTTACCCGTGATGCCCAAAAAGTAAAGATAATATTGTAGTACGCGCGCGAGGCATTTTCTTTTTTTTACCCATTCCGGACCGTTTGCGTT
>CAYPQK010000039.1:0-25348 GCA_964412895.1 uncultured Spirochaetales bacterium | reverse complement strand
CGAGTGGAACGCCGCGGTCCGCCGCGACTGCCCCGGCCTGCGCGGCGCCGATCCGGCCGCTTTGCCGAAGAGCGCCGCGCCGCTCGCCGCCGAGCGCGAACGGCAGTATCTCGAACTTCTGCGCGCCAACAGCTACAACCTTGAAAAGATACTCGGGGTGAGGCTGTCGGAACCGCGTATCCTGACCCGCGCCGAACTCTCCTGAAATTTTTTGACACCCTTTCCTTATAATGCTATGGTGTCCCGTACTTTAGGGAGGATACCATGAGAGTAGAGCAGATCTCGGTCCTGTTGCGCAACGAACCGGGCGTCCTGAGTCGTATCCTTGAGAACTTCGGCCGCGCGAATGTGAACATCCTCGGCCTGACCATCAATGAGACGGCGAACTTCGGCGAACTGCGCATCGTTGTGGACAAATGCCCGCTCGCCAAGGAGATACTGAAGGAGATGGCGGTCTCCTACAATGTCGTGAAGATCATCGTCGTCAAGCTCGAGAACAAACCGGGCGAACTGCTCAAGATCGCCCACCTGATGAGCAAGAACGACATCAACATCGACTACATCTACACCCTCGCCTCCATCGACAAGGGTGCGCTCATCGCCGTCAAGACTTGGAACATGGCCGAGACCGAGAAGATACTGGGAGAGAACCACCTTGAGATGGTCGACCTTGACAAGTTCGGTCTCTGATCGTTATTTGAAGATCCCCACAGGAGGTCATATGCGTTCATTTTTTCTCGTAGCGTTCATGCTGTTGCCGCTCATGACGGCCTTCGCTCAGGATACGGCCGATGAGGAAACGGCGCCCGCCGAAGAGGCGGCGACGGCCGAAGAGCCCGCGCCAGCCGAACCGCAACCGACGGAGGCGGCCCCCGCCCCCGTACCGGCGGTTGAACCGGAACCGGCGGCCCCCGTCGAAGCAACGGCCCATGAACTGAAACCGGAGGAGAAAGCCCCCGCCGCCGAAGAAAAGGCGACCGAACCGGTCAAAAGCACCGGCATAAAGATCGGCGGCGACAAGCCGGTCAAGTTCTTCGAACTCTACGGCTACTTCGCCGTCAACCATCAGTTCACCTACAACCTCTTCATGGACGGCAACAACCCTTACCTGCCCGTCACGCCGCTGGCAAATTCCAAAGAGCGCGGCGAGAAGATACTCTCGTGGGGCGGCATCAAACTGCACCTTGAACCGATCATCAATGTCGCCGAGACGATGGAGATACATACCAAGCTCACCCTGATGGGAAGCCGTCTGGTCGGCACCGATAACGCCATGCCCGAGACGAAAGAGAACGGACTCCTCTACGGCACCCAGATGGAAGCCGATCCGTCGATACGGGTCGAAGGACTCTGGGGCACGCTCGATACCCCCATCGGCGAACTGCGCGTCGGCCGGATGCCGTTCCACTGGGGACTCGGCATGCTCTACAACGACGCCAACACCGTCGACACCAACACCTCCGGCGACTATCTCGACCGCATCATGTTCATCGTTCCGGTCATGGGTTTCAATATCATCCCGGCGTTCGACTATATCAGCGAAGGGGCGATGGTCCGCTACAACGACCACTTCATCGACGCCTCGTCGCGCGACGACGGCTGGCAGGTGGCCCTTATGATGACGATGCAGGAAGAGGACCCGGCGGTGCTTGAGGAGAAACTGCTCAAGGAGAGCACCGTCTACGAGTTCGGTTTCTTCGGCGCCTACAGCTGGAAGGGCGATAAGGCGACCGAGGTGACCACCCCCTACGCCAACACCCCGGTCGACGGCAACATCATCGACCCGACCAAGAGCTACACGCTCTCGGAACAGGACGCGCGGATGCTGACCCTCGACCTGTGGGGCAACATCTACTACAAGAACTTCTCGATAAAGGCCGAGATCGCCTTCATGGACGGTAAACTGGGCCGCTTCAAGAACGACGATATCTCCAGCCGCATCTCGGCGCAGATGTTCGGCGCCGCGCTTGAGGCGCAGTGGAAGTACATCCCGCGCAAACTGCACTTCACCCTGCTCGGCGGCATGGCCACGGGCGACAAGGGTACCGGCGTGCAGGGCGATTCGATGACGATCCCCGGCAAGGCGATAGACACCACCCTCGGGCTCGACATGAAGGTGGAGAACTTCCGTTTCCACCGCAACTACAACATGAACTCCTTCGTCTGGAAAGAGGTGCTCGGCCGTTTCACTTCGGGCTACTATGTGAGCTTTGACACCCAGTACTTCTTCCGCGACGACATCTCGATGCGCGGCGGTCTGACCTATTCGGGCGCCTGGTTCACGAAGCAGACACCCGGCGGCACGGGGACCCCCATCGCGCTCGAACCGTTCGTCGGCGCCTACTACTCCGGCGACAGCGGCCTGCGCGCCGGCCTCACCTTCCAGCTGGCGGTCCCGTTCGACGGCCTCAACACCGCGACGCGGAACACCACCATCATGTTCGACATCCACACCTATATGGGATTCGTGTTCTAAACCCGCCCTACCCTCCCTTGACAGGGCGGGATAGCGGTCGTCCCCCTGTCAAGGGGGAATGAGGGGGTTTTGTCTTTAACTGACTTGGTAACTCAGCGTCTTCGTTTCAGCATCCATCGTCGCTGATACACCCAGCAGGAACGCCATATTCTTCGTACCGTGGCCGACGGGGAACTCGCTCATGACCGGTATCTTTGCGTCGATGCCGCTGCGCTCCACGATCATCCGCGCATCGACCTGCTTCTCGACCGGCGGATGGTTCTCCTTGTAGGAACAGTCGCCGATGATGAGCCCTTTTATCTTCGCGAACTTTCCGGCGAGTTTGAGCTGAGTCACGAGCCGGTCGACGCGGTACGGCACCTCGCCCACCTCCTCGATGACGACGATGCAGCCGTCGAAGTCCGGTTCCCACGGCGTACCGAGCAGTGACGCGATCGTCGCGAGGTTGCCCCCCTTGACCACCCCCTTCGCCGTCCCCGGCTGGAGCGGCCGGATGTGGCGGTCGCCGATGCGGAACGCCTCGTTCTTCCCCTGCACCAGCCGCGTTATCTGGTTCTTCGAGTGGTGATCGAGCTGTTCCAGCGTCGTGATATTGGGGCCGTGGATCGCCACCATGCCGCACTTCTCGATGAGGAAACTGTGCAGTATCGTCACATCGGAAAAACCGATGAGCATCTTGGGTGTTTTCTTGAGTTCCGCGACATGGGCGTCGAGAAGGGGCAGGAGTTGAAGCGCGCCGTAGCCGCCGCGGGCGGCCCATATCGCCTCGACCTCGGTGTCGGCGAAGGCCTTGAGCAGTTGCGCGGCGCGGTGGTCGGCGTCACCGGCGAGATAGCCCGTGCGGGCGTAGGCGGCGGTGTCGTACCACGGGCGTATCTTGTTCTGCTTGAGGAAGGAGAGTCCGGCATTGAAGAGCTGTTTGTCGAAGGGGCCGGAGGTCGCGACGACCTGTATCTTCCCGCGGAAACTCACCGGTCTGAACTCTTTGGTCCGCTGTTCCATCACGCTTCCTATCTTTTTCCGTAAGAGGCTTTTTTCTCGGCCACCATCGAAGGCTGCGCCGTAACGCGTTTCCGCGGCTCCACGGCATACCGGAAAATCTCCACTTCGGCGTGGCGTTTGACCGCTTCGTCGGCCTGACGGTACACTTTGCCGGCAGTGGCGTCGTCAAGATAATACTCGCCGCAGTTCCCGCAGACGCGGGCAGGGACATCCTTGATGACGACGACCGATTCGCCCCGGTTGAGGGTGACGGTGGTCTTGCCTTTCGCGGTGACGCCGTTCTTGCAGATGACGCACTTCATGCTATGACCGCCGCTACATGCCGGGAGTAGAACAGACGCATTCCCACCTCTCTCTTGCCGGAGGCATGATACTTTATCGGCGGACGGGTGTCAATATCAATAGATATCGGCGACTATCCGGCCCTCTCTGGTCAATGATAAACGATCAATGTAAGTACAAATGTCTAATGTCGAGGACTGACCCCACATGCTTCTGACCCCACATGCTTGCGCTGCCCCCGCTTAATATGAAGTAGATAGGTTTTAATTCGACGGATTTTCGGGCTTAACTGCATGGCAGGCATCATATCGCACTCTCCCACTGCGATCCACCTCTATTGACAATGCCACAATATCTCTCAGATATTCTTTCTTTTTCAAGAGGATCTCTGCTTGATAACATATCCAACGGATAGTCTCTTTTCGTGGTGTGTCGTATTGGGGCATAAAAAAATAAAAACCTCGTCCCAGTTTGCGAGCTCCCACAAATTGATCCTGATCTCTTTGACCCCCCGCATCATAAAATTTCTTATGCAAATCAAAAAGAATAGTTCCCATCTGCATTCTACTTAACCTACATGTTTTCGCCATCTCATGAGCAATATCGGCATAGTTGCTTTCTTCAAATATTCTCTTTTCTTCAGGAGCATCAAATAAATCTTGTACTCTGCCATCTGTTCCGTGTAATCGACCTATGATTTCGTCAATGATAAGACTATATTTGTATTCCTTGGGCCAAAATCCTGCTTTGATAGCTTTGTAATACTCTTGTGCATCAAACAAATCTTTAACATCAATGTCTAATCCTTTCCTTTTGTAATACCCGCTGGAAAGACTGGCATAATTGTTGATAAAATAAGAAAGAAATTCTTCCTCATCATGAAGTTTAATTCTATTGCTCCCGCCGACATCATTTCTGACATCATAATAATGGTAAAAACCCATGGCGGTATCGAAGTATTTGCAAACTGTGCGAAAGTCGACAAGCGACATCACCTGCAATGCAGTGTTATGTTTCTTAATGAATGGCTCTATGTAGGTCGAAATATTTATCACTTCTGGCGGTTGATTAACAAGGACTAGACCATAGATATAGCGATAGTTGTTTCGATTAAATGTGATTCGTCCGCGGCGCATATTTTCAAGATATGGCACCACGCCTCTGTTCATGGCTCTAATCGCACCTCCGATTTGACCTATTGCCTCTTTCAGATTTGTCTTTAACCACTCACGCGGAGGTTTGGGAGATGCTTGAGATTTCGATTCAATGACTAAAATCACATCGTCAAAAACGGCAAGGATATCGGTATTCTCACGTTTGGTGGTGTTGTTGTTTCTAGGGCGTCTGAACACAAAATCGTCAAAAAATGTTCCACTGAGTGCTTCTTCAGCGCGGTTCTCGGCATCGACCCCATGTTTTTCGCTCATGTGTTTGTTCGCACCGCTTTCTTCGCGAATCTAATAGCCGGTTCTACTCATTCATAAAACATGCAACCCTTTTCTGTGATATGAGGCTGAGCTCTTCGCAAAGACGACTTTTACCTATTTCGTTCTTATTAAAGCGCATCACTTCCCTTCGCCTCTCAAATCTTTGACTATACGATCAATCAAACTGTCAGCCATATTTACCATTTCATCGCTATTCTTCTTAACCCAATAATCTTTGCCCTTGTTGGCAACTTTTTTTGCCTCTTCATATTCCCCAACATTATATAAGCTCTCTGCATATCTTAGAATTGCATATCCCACAAAGATAGAATTCGGATAATAATCAAGTATGGCCTTATATGCAGGCATTGCTTTGAAAACATTATTATTGGAGAAAAAGTATTCAGCTGTTTCGTAAAAAGCATCGGCCGCATATTTCGAGTTCCTATATTTCTCGGCAACGAGCGTACCATAGCGAACCGCAGGGAGGGGCTTGCCAACTTCCATTAGGTTGGAAGCCATGAAAAAGTAGACCTCGTCGATACCGGTGAAGTTGGGATATTTCTTGATAATGAAATCGCAGATGTCGATCACTTTCTCGTTCCACTTCCAAGCCTCCTTGAGATCAAGTTGCGAAATTGACGCATTGGGACCATTCGCTTTATAGTAATCTGTCGTTAGAATAGCCTTGATCCCGCGTGCCTTTTCCCAATATAGTTCTGCAAGCCGTCGGTACACTTCTGCCTTTTTCGGGCCTTCAGGGAAGTCTTGGAGAAGTTCAAGAAGTTGTTCTATCGCCTTATCTCGTTGCGCAAGCGATCGATTATCAATAGGAATTTTGAAAATCGCATCGTAAGAGAAAATATCTTTAGCCAATCTGGCTGGCGCAGATTTTTTGAGAACAGCATTCACTGTAGAAATCTTTTTTTCTTCCAAAACAAGTTTTTGCTCGTATTGACCTGCATTTGCCCGAACAAGAATTTTTTCAGCACACGCCGAAACCTTGAATGTGCTGGGCGTAGCACCGACCTTTTTATCATCAACAAGAACATCCGCAACGAGATCATTGCCATCTTTGTCCTGTGCGGTCACTTTGATAGCCGCTTCTCTGGATTGCAAGTCAAGGTAAATGTTTTTTGTCTCACCGCGAGCAAGGACAAACTTTTCTCCGACTTGGTAAAAACAAGAATGCTTTGCTTCTACTTGATGCGGACCGGGATTAAGCGCCATCGTTGCTATCGGTGTGTACCCTATACTTTTCCCGTCAAGAACAATGTCGATGCCCGTCCAGTTGGCATCTATTGTTATCCACCCGAAGTCAGGTTGCAGTTCGGCGACAAGCGGCGGCCTGCCTTTCACAATGTCGAACACCTTTGTCTTCGGCAGATAGTTCTCTTTCTGAACGGTTATCTCGTGTTTCCCCTGCGTCAGCATCTTCGAGCATGGCGTTGTCTGACAAAGCAACTTCCCGTCAACCATGACCACCGCACCGGTAGGCACCGAGTCGAACTTGACGATGGTTTCTTCCCCCTGCCCTATCTCCCACGCTTCGACCTGTTCGCCTATCTTTCCCTCCTGAAATGTGCTCCCTTTCTTCTTGCCACCGATCAGGGCAACGGTTATGGCAATGGCGCTTTTTAGTCCGTTCTCCGAACCATCGAATTCACTCTTTGCCCCTTTAACGGTCGCTTCTTGCGCAAGATCGATGAGTTCAAGGGTGAGTATGTATGAACTGCCAAATTCGGAAATGGTGCCGGTCAAAATCGAGTCAGCCGAGAGTGCCTGTCCAAGTTGGATGCGGCATGATTGGTCGTAACACTCTTTCCAGCTTTCTTTCTTTTTCTCCTTTACCACCATCCGTTGCCGATCCTTTGAGATGACGACGAACTGATTGCTGGCAACGAGTTCGCCGCGCAGGTATTCAGCCGCCGTTTCCAGCATCGACTTAGAGAGTTTCTTTGTCTGGTCGTCGAACTCCATGACGGCGACCTTGTACTTCTTCTCTTCGGCCGCCAGCGTGAGCGCCATGACCAAGACCACAAGAAGAATCAGACCCTTTCGCATGATGCCCCCATTTCCTAGAAAGAACGGTCGATTGTAACGAAAGGAGCCGGGGATATCAAGAAAAGAAAGCTCCGGGCGACCACACGGGGTCGCACTCTACAGAGACAATATGCGGCACGCATCCTTCATCCCGCCTTGTCAAGGGCGGGCAGGGCGGGTTTAACGGGACGACAAAAAGCAAAACCCCCTCAGTCCCCCTTGACAGGGGGATGTGCCGCTCCAGTACCGCGTATTTAATTGCAAATCGGACGGAATCCGTATAGTATTGCGCGTTCTAACGGGGAGTTGAGCCCGCATGACCGACCCGCGCGACCTTCGAGAAACGCCCGAGCAGGGCAAAACAGCCAGCGACATCAAGGAACTGCGCAAACTCGTCATCCAGTCGCTCAATACTATCAACGCGGTCGATTCGGGTCTGCGCAATGTCGCCGCGAAGGTCAACCAGAAGGATAAATCGGAACTCAACAAGTCGTTCTTCCTGCTGGTCCTGCTGGCGGTGGTGGTGGTGCTCGCCTTCTTTTTCTACTTCCGCGCCGAGGTGACCCACTTCAAAGAGAAACTCGCCACCGCGCAGAAACAGAACGAATATCTCCAGAAAGAGACCAAGGAACTCAAGGATAAGATAGCGGCGACCGAAAGCACCGACATCAAGGCCTTCAACCTCTATCTCGCGTTCAAAGAGGGCGATCCCGATCAGGCGATAAAGCAGTACGGCGAGTTCAACCTCTCGGCCCTGTCGCGGCTTGAGCGGTTCGTCATCGAGACCGAGGTCAACCAGATAAAGCAGAAGGCGGCGCTCAAGAAGTACGACGAAGGGATGACGCTGTTCGACCGCAAGAGCTACCTCGCGGCGGTCGAGAAGTTCGACGAAAGCCTCAAAATATCGGGCATCGGCAAGCATGTGTCGTCGCTGTTCTACTACATGTCGATGGCCTACTACCGCGCCAACGAGACCGAAAAGGCGGCCATCGCCTTCGAGCGGTATCTCTTCATCAATACCGAGAAGGGACTTGCGAAGGACAAGGCGGAACTGATACTCGGCGTCTGCTACGAACGGATGAAACAGTACGACCGCGCCGTCAATTTCTACCGGCAGGTACTGCAGGACAACAAGTATTCGCGCTTCGGCCCCACCATCCGGGACCGCCTGCGCAATATCCTCAAGAAGCTCGAAAAGCAGAAAGCGCCCGAAGATAAACGCCTGTGACGATGCACCGATAACCGGGGGAGGACGATCCGATGACCGACCGACCGCTGAGCATCCTCTTTCTGTGGCACATGCACCAACCGTTCTACAAGGATTCCCAGAGCGGCACCTACATCATGCCGTGGGTCCGCCTCCACGCGACCAAAGGGTACTACGATGTCCCGCAGGTGATGGAGCGATGGGGCGTGAAGGGCTGCATCAATGTGGTGCCGTCGCTCCTCGAACAGATCGAGGACCATGTCAAGAACTCGGTCACCGACCGCTGGAAGACGCTCACCCTCAAACGGCCCGAGGAGATGGATGAGGAGGAGAAGGCCTTCGTCATCCGCAATTTCTTCATGCTCTGCTGGGACCGGCTGGTGAAGACATCGCCGCGTTACTGGGAGATACTCTCGAAGCGTGAACGGTTCGTCGGCAAGCTCTCATGGACCGAGATGACCCGTTTCTTCACCACCGACGAGATACTCGATCTGCAGGTGCTGTTCAACCTCAAGTGGTTCGGCTTCATGGCACGGGAACGCTACCCGTTCCTGCGGAAGCTCGACGAGAAGGACCGCCGCTTCACCCATGAAGACAAGATGGAGATGATGCGGATACAGGACGAGATCGTGCACGAGCTGGTGCCGATGTACCGGCGGCTGGCCGACGCGGGGGCCATCGAACTCTCCTTCACTCCGTTCTATCACCCGATATTCCCGCTGGTCCACGATACCGATATATCGAAACGGTCGGCCGCCGGCGCGCCGATGCCGCTACGCTTCTCGCGTCCCGACGACGCGCAGTGGCAGCTCTGCGAAGGAAAGCGCTACGCCGAAGGTATCTGGGGCCGCGAACTGACCGGCATGTGGCCCGCCGAGGGGGCCGTCTGCCCCGAACTGATACCGGTGGCCGCATCGTGCGGTGTCAAGTGGCTCGCGACCGACGAAGGGATACTCTTCCGTTCGGTCAACAACTCCGACAAAAAACAGGTGCTCTACCGCCCGTGGCATTTCGAACAGGAGGGAAAGGAGTGCGCCCTGTTCTTCCGCGATAAATACCTCTCCGATCTCATCGGTTTCTCGTTCGCCAAGATGGAGACCGACAAGGCGATCGAGAGCTTCATGAATCATGTCCGCGCCGTGAAATACGCCATACCCGACGCCGAAGAGGCGGCGGCACTCTCCATCATCCTCGACGGCGAGAACGCGTGGGAGAACTATCCCGACAACGGCCGCGACTTCCTGAACGGTATGTTCAAGGCCCTTTCCGAAGCGACCGATCTCACCACCGACACTTTCTCGGGGCATCTCGCGAAGAACCCGCCGGAACGGTATCGCAAACTCCCGGCGCTCCACAGCGGATCGTGGATACAGAGCGACTATATGATATGGATAGGGAACGACGAGGATAACGCGGCGTGGGAACATCTGCGCCGGGCCCGCGCCTTTCTCGACGATCACCTGCGCCGCCACCCCGACACCCCCGAAGAGACCCGCCGCGAGGCGCTCCGCGCCATCTACCGCGCCGAGGGAAGCGACTGGTTCTGGTGGTACGGCCCGCAGTTCCAGACCGAGAACGACTACCTCTTCGACCGTCTCTTCCGGCGTCACCTGCGCCGCGTCTACGCCGTGATGGGCGTTCCCCATCCGACCGCGCTGGACCTGCCGATAAAGGCGTCGGCCGCCGTCGAGACCGGCACTCTTCCCGCCGCGCTGGTCACGCCGCGGATGAGCGGACGGGCCGATTCGTTCTATGACTGGGCAGGAGCGGGCATCTTCGACAATACCAAACGCCCCGGCGGCGCGATGTACAATAGCGTCCGCATCGTGAGCCGACTGCTCTACGGGTTCGATCTCAAGCATCTCTACTTCCGCGTCGATCTCATCGATCCGCTCGCCATCCACGAATACAAACGGGCGTCGATACGGTTCTACCTTGTCGACGGCGTCGGCATCGATCTCCAACTGCCGGTCGCCCGCTTCGAGGCGACCCCCTTCCCGATAACGCTCAGCAACGAAACGGGCAAGGTAGGCGAGGTGATGGACGCCGGGACCGCCACCTTCGCCGAGGTGCTCGAGGTGAAACTGGCGCTTGAGAAGGCGGGGATCCGCAAGGGACGCAAGCTCTCATTCCATATAAAAGTGGTGTCGCAGGACGGCATCGAACTGGAGCGGATACCGGAGGTCGGCACTCTGACCATCACGGTGCCCGACGACCGCGCCGCCGCCGCATTCTGGGATGTCTGAAACCTAACGAGAGGTAGCCATATGCAGGGAACGATCCGACGCGATCCGGTATCGCACCGCTGGATCATTTTCACCCCCGAAAAGGCGCAGGTCATCATCCGCGACTCGGCCGAGACCGAACCGCTCCTGCCCGAAACGCCGGGCAGCTGCCCCTTCTGCCCCGGCGGCGAGCACGCCACCGAGAAGGAAATCATGCGCTACAACAGCTTCCCGCACCTCAATAAGGGATGGTCGCTACGCGTCTTTCCGGCGCGCAACCCGCTGCTGCGCATCGAGGAGGACCCCAAACCGCGCGGCCACGGGATGTACGACACGATGCAGCGGCTCGGGGCGCATGAAGTGGTCGTCGAGACACCGCGGCACGGCGGCTTTTTCGACGAGATGACGCCGGAAGAGATCCGTGACATCCTCCGCGCGTGGCGCGACCGCTCCGCCGATCTGCAGGGCGACCGCCGTTTCAAGTATATCATGCTCTTCAAGAACCGCGGCAAAGAGGCGGGCGGCACGGTCAACCACCATTACTCCGAACTGGTGGCCTTCCCCTTCCTCCCCTCTTTCGTCGAGGCGCGCTTCCATCACGCCGCCGACTACTATTCGTTCCGGCGCCGCTGCGTCTTCTGCGACATCATCGCGCAGGAACTCGAGGAAAAGACCCGCATCGTCGAGGAGAACGAGGAATTCATCGCCTTCTGCCCCTACGCCGGCCGCTTTCCCTTCGAGGTGTGGATCGTGCCGAAGCGCCACATGCTCTACTTCAGCGAGACGCCCCATGAACTCCTGCCGTCACTCTCGCGGATATACCGCAGCATCATGAGCCGCATCCGCATCGCGCTGGGCGCACCGGCCTACAATCTGATGGTCTACAACGGACCGTCGAACTATGACGACTTCACGAAGAACCCCGCCCAATTCTTTCACTGGCATATCGAGATCGCGCCGCGGATATTCGGGATGAGCGCCATCGCGCTGGGCGGTGGCGGATACCTCAACCCGACACTGCCGGAAGAAGCGGCCGCATTCCTGCGGAAAGCTCAGTAAGACTAAAGATCGCGGATGATGTAGACATCGTAATCGCCGAGGAACGTGAATCCATTCTTTTTATAAAGCGTCACCGCCGGCGTGTTCTGCCGATGCACCTCCAGCTTGCACTGGAATCCCATCTCCTTGGCCGCCTTGAGCGTGGCCGCCATGAGATCGTTCGCGAGTTTTTTCCCCTGATAGCTGGGAAGTATCCCGAAATGGTGAAGGTAACTGCGCCGGTTGTCGTGAGTAAGCCACGCGGTGCCGGTCACTTCGGCGGTGTCGCGCCGCTCCATCACGAGCAGTCGGCCGCCGGCCGCCAGCGTCCGGTCAACCACTTCCGGGGTGTCGCCGCGGTAGGCGCCCCCCATCCCGGTCGCCACCCAGAGCGCCTCGACCGCCGCCCAGTCGGCGGGCCGGTAATCGCGGATATGCATCAACTCGCGCATCGTTCACTCCCTCAGATCATCACCAGCGCGCAGGCCGCATCATCCTCTTTCGGTTCGGGCAGGGTGTAGGCATCGTCGGGCGTCCCGCTGTCGGGCTGCTCGGCATCGTCCTTCGCTTCGCTATCGGGCGCTTCCCATCCGTAGGGAACGCAGCGTCCCTCTTCATTGCAGTAGGCGTCGTCGGCACCGTCCAGCCCGCCGATGCATTCGCCGTCGCCGCGGCACGGACGGAAGCAGACCCCTTCCTTCCCCTGCCACCGCACATGACATTTGTAGTAATCGGCCTCCGGGCGGCAGTTGTCGTCGGAGGTGCAGGAACCGGCGCAGATATAGGCCCGGGAACGGGAACTGTAGAGACATTGCGCCGTATCGGGACACTGGCTGTCGTTCCAGTTGTCGCATTGGGTGAAACAGTAGCCGCCCGGTTTCGAGGTATCGCAGTAGGCGCCCGAATTGACGCAGTCATCCTCGCTCTGGCAGGGGCCGCCGACCGGCGAGGGGTCCATGCGACACTTCGCCTCGTCGTCGCAATAATTCCCTTCGGGGCAGTCCTTGTCGACCTTGCAGGAGGGAAGGCAGGCGCCGTAGATATCGTTGGTGCAATAATAGCCGGTACGGTCGCACGGGGCGAGATCGCCGCATTCGCGCAGGCAGATAAGCGCTCCCTGTGAACTGGTCAGGAACGATCCGTCGGGACAGGGTTCGTCCTGCGGACGCAACAGACAGTAGCCGCCCGGCATCGCGTAGCCCATGACCTCATCGGCGCACTCGACCTGATCAAGAAAGTATCCCGGCATCTGACACTCATCGTCGTCGGTACACGCTTGTCCGACCGTCAGCGCCCCCTTCAGTTCTTCATCCACCCAGCCGTCGCAGTCGTCGTCCAGACCGTTAAGCGTCTCGGCGGTCATCATGAGCGGATCGCACATCGGGTAGCCCAGCGCGAGCCGCGCCGCCTTGTGCAGGTTCAGCCGGCCGTGGCCGAATTTCGGCGAGAAGCCCGACTCATCCCAGAAACCGGTCTCGGGATTGATCCTGTCGGCGCTGGCATATAGAATATCCACCGCCGCTTCAAGCGTCAGTTCGGGGTTGAGCGAGAAGATGAAGCCCATCGCTCCGGTAATGAACGGTGTCGCCGCCGAGGTGCCGCTGAAGGTGTCGGTCCAATCGCCGGCCAGTCTGCCCGCGCCGGGGATATGGGTCGTCGCGATGCCGATGACCGGATAGGAAGAGAGCGACGGGGCGCTGATGCCGAGTTCCATCCCCCAGTTCGAGTAGTCGATATGGGTATCCCATGCCGAGGTGGCGCCGACGATGATGAGCCGGTGAGATACCGCGACGCCGTCGCGCTCGAATTCGAAGATATGCTGGAACATGCCGTCGTAGTGGGCGTCGACCCCGTCGTTGCCCGATGCGTACAGGATGGCGCCGCCCTTGCCGCCGCGGCCGTTCTTCATGAAGTTGATATGCGATTCCTCGACGCCCGGCATCATCGGCACCTCGCCGTATTCCGAGGTGACGCCGAAACTGCAGTTGACCGCGACGATCGAGGGATCGGCCACAAACCGTTCATAGGTCTTGAGATACATCTCCTCGCTGATGGCGCTCCCCTCGACCCCTTCGAGCGCGAGCACCGGATAGATGCCGCACCACGGGCAGACGCCGACCACGCCGATGTCGTTCGATTCGGCGGCGGTGATGCCAGCACAGTCGGTGCCGTGCGAATAGGTGGCGATCTCGTAGCCGCCCGCGTTCTCCGGCGTGTGCGGGTCGCCGCCCGGCTCGTCGCGTATCGCGTCGTAGCCCGGGTCCATCTTACCGCCGTCGCCGATGAGGTCGGGGTGGGTCGTCACGACGCCCGAATCCATGATGGCCACCTTGGTCGTATATTTCCCCGGTTCGAACCGTATCTTCATGAGGAAGCGGAGGGCGTCATCGAAACGGATGTCGGCGCGCTTCAGCGTCTCGACCGGATCGCCGTAGGCATCGTTGTAGAAACCGCGGTTGTTATGCGCCCACTGGTAGTCGGCGTAGAATTCGTCCTTCGGCATCGCCAGCCGCGGCCGGACCTCACGCACGAGGTTCGGGAAGGCCCAGCCGTCGCCCGCCTCGGTGATGCGCTGCGCGGCGGCGACCGCGTCGCCCGCGACGGTGAACTTGTAAAGGCCGTAACCCGGCAGTATCTCGGTGAGCGTCAGACCGTAGCGTTCCGCCAGCGCCGCGACATCACCGGTCCCGCGCCAGAATATCTCGGGACGCGCGACGAGGTAGCCCGCGCCGTAGCGGTAGACCGGCAGTCCGTCTTTCTGTTCCCGGATGAGATAGTGCACGCCGCCGGCGTTCCACCGTTTGATGACCGGTCCGGTCGCGGGCGCCGTGCCGAGCGCCGCCGTGATGCCGTCGGCGCGCGTCAGCTCAGTGGTTCTGCCGTCGGCATGGTAGACCAACGCGGCGGAAAGGGACCACGCCGACAGAAACATCAGACAGAAAAGGGACACTCTCATGGGACACCTCCGACCGTTGTATCGGGGTCATTGTAGCGAGTCGCGCGGATTTTGCAAAGAGTTATTCGCCTTTATACTCATCGGCGGTGATGGTGGCCTTCTTGCCGCTGACGATGCCGATGAAGCGGATACCGCCGTCGTAATCGCCGGGCTCCTTGAACGGCGCATCGAGACTGATCTGGAGCGCGCCGCCGCCGCGCAGGTAGAAGTCGTTGCCGCCGACGCCCGGCCAGTAACGCCGCGCGAAACCGGAAAAACCGCTCTCCTTCTTGAAGCCGTAGAGCCCGGTCGCCTCGTTGGTGATGAGGGCGATGCGGAAGTTGGTCAGCATCTTCGCGGTATCGAGCTCGGGATCGATGTATTTCTGTATGACCGCGTCGTAATCGCGCACATCGTTGTCCTCGCTCTCGATTATCTCGCGGAACAGCTCGGTTCCCTGCCCCGAATGGATGCGCAGGTACTGATGGAACAGATAGGTCAGCGCGTAATTCCCGATGATGTCCTGACTGGTGTATTCCCAGTAGGTCACCGACATGCCGTTCGCTATCGTCTCGTTCGAGTTGTAGGTGCTCTTGTAGTCGCTCTGGAATCCGCCGTAGACATGTTCGCCGCTGGTGGACATCCCCTCCATGACCCAAGTGTTCATCTGGGGCTTGCCTTCGACCAGTTCATCGCGGTTGTTGTGGACCAGATGGGTGAACTCATGAGCGATGATCCCCACGGCATAATCGCCCCACTGCGCCGTCATCTCCTCGATGTAGATCATGTCGGTCTTGTTCGAATCTTCGTAGTCGTAGAGTTCGTAGGGGCTGAAATAGCCGCCCGCATTCCCGCCGGCATCGAGGAAGAATATCGTTATCTTGCCGTTCTGGTCGACATCGGAGGCCTCGTAGAAGGTCGAGGTGATGAGGGCGAAGATGTTCTGATCGAACTCTTCGCCGACGCTCTGCGCCGCGTATGAGGAAACGCGCACCGGCATCTGGGCCCAGATGATGCATTTCTCGCCGACATACACCGCTTCGGCCTCGCTCTCATAACGGTCGCCGGTATTGAAGTTGTAGGCCCAGAAATTCCGGCGATCGCCCAGCGCCGGATCGGGCACCGGGTCTATCATCCGCTGGACGCCGAGCCGCCGGTCGGGCGTCGCGTGGAGCGGAAGCGGGACGATGCGGTCACGGAAGGCGGGCCGCGTCAGCGGTTCTTCGACGGCCGCGACGGCGGGAAGAGCGCTCTTCATGAGCAACGATTCGGGCATCGTGCCGATGAACGCCTGATTGTCGCCGTCGGCATCTTCGTTGACGATGAGCAGAAGGTCGCCGTTGTAGGTCGGCCCGTCGAAATCGTAACGGGGGATACAGAGTTTATCGTCGCTGGTCGGGACATAGCCGTCGGTACAGGTGCACTTGTACGCCCCCACGGTGTTCTCGCAGGCGGCATAGGCGGCATCGCCGCAGATATCGGGGTCGACGGCGCACTCGTCGGTGTCGATGCACTCGGTCATATCCCAGCCCGAACAGTCATCGTAGCAGGTCGCGGTACCGCTGTAGCCTATGGTCACCTCGGTGCAGTCGGCCGTATCGCCCGGTTCGCAGATCTCGTCCTCTTCGATCGTACCGTTGCCGCAGGCCGCGACCACGGTGTCGGCATCGGCCGTAGCGGTGTCATCGGGCATTTTAGTCCGGGACGCATCGTCGCAGGCGATGAAGGCGCCGATCATCAGGAACATCAGAAGCACTCTTTGCATGGGATCCTCCGTTGGTCCAAACCTCTCTATCTATGTTACTAGCAAAAGTCTCGCCGCGCTTTTTTGCCAAATAATGATAAGCGGTTACTGTTACTTGAATTCGACAAGGGTCGCGCCGTCACCCCCCTGCTCGTCGGGGGCCCGGCGGGAGGTGAAGTGGTATCGTTTCGCCAGCATCAGCAGATGTTCCCGCACCGCTTTTTTGAGTACGCCGGTCCCGTGACCGTGTACGATGATGAGGGTAAGACTCTTTGCCGTGTAGGCGGTGTCGATCGCCTTTTCGACCAGCCCGCACGCCTCTTCCGCGTTGACGCCGCGCACATCGCACCGTTCGTTGTAGGCCGCCTCGGTGGCGACCGCGCCCGACGATACCTTCTTTGTCCGTTTCTCGCCGATGACGATGAGCCGCTCGACCGGTACCGACACGCTCTTGCCGCTCGCCATGATCTCCGCGTTCTTCCCTTTGAGCGCGACGAGCGTTCCCTTCAATTTCATGAGCCTGTCGTACACCAGCGTTTCTCCCGGCACCACCCCCGTCGCCGTGCTGAGCGGCACTCCCTGTGTCTGGTCCTGCTTGGCTTTCTCGCGATCTATCGCCTGAGTCAGATTCTCCTTCTCCTTGCGGACCACCGATATCCGTTCCGCTATCTTTTTGGCGTCTATCTCCTCGACGCGGCGACGCAGTTGCGTCTCTTCGAGCTCGGTCAGCCGCTTGAGCATCTTGAGACGCTCCTGCTCGAACCCGCGCTCTTTCTGGGCCAGTTTGTTATGCAGCGCCTCGATCTCCTCTTTCTGCTTGACCGTCTCGGCCTTCAGCGCCTCGAGCTGTTCCTTCTCCTCGTCGAGTTCCTGCTCTTTCTGACGCAGGCGGTTGAGAAGCGGTTCGACCGACTCTTCGCGGGTCGAGAGCAGTTTCTCAAGCGCCCGGACGAACTCGGCGGGGAAATCTATCTGCTTGACCAGCGCCAGCGCGTTACTGCCGCCGACGAGGTTATAGATGAAGCGGTAGTTCGGGCGGTCGCGCTTCTCATCGAAGCCCATCGCGACCGGCACGAAGGCGGCATCCTCGAGCGCTATCGCCTTGACCTCGGCCAGATGCGAGGTAACGAGAGTGAAACATCCCTTGTCGCGCAGGAATTCAAGAAAGGCACGGGCGATGGCGCCACCCTGCTGAGGATCGGTCCCGGTCCCGATCTCGTCGATGAGGACGAGCGACCGGACATCCGCCTTGTGCGCGATGCCCGCCAGATTGCGGAGGTGGGCCGAGAAGGAGGATTCCCCCTCGTTGGCATCCTGCTGATCGCCGAGGACGAGGAATATGTCGTCGAAAAAGGGCAGTTTCGCCCGTTTCGCCGGCACCGGGAAGCCGCACCGCGCCAGCTCCGCCACCGTGAAGAAGGTCTTGAGCGCCACCGTTTTGCCGCCGGCGTTGGGACCGCTGACGACCATGATCCGCTCCCCTTCCTTAAATATAAAGGCGTTGCGCACCGTCTTCCCGCCCATCGCCGCAAGGACCGGCGGATACCACGCCTCTTCGACCGCGGCACCCTCGTCGGAGAATTCGGGGACCGCACAGTCGTAGGTACGCATCCAGCGGTCGCGGGCATAGAGCGACTCGATCCGGAGCGCCAGCGCCACGCACTCCTCGACGACGGCCAGTTTCCGGCGCAAAAGCCCGCGCAGTTCGCGCAGTATCTTCTGTATCTCGGCATGTTCATGGGAGGCAAGGAGACTCAGCCGGTTGTTGAGTTCGACCAACGGCAGCGGCTCGAGGAACGCGGTCAGGCCGGTCCGCGAGAAGTTGTGAATGACCCCTTTCATGACCTTCTTGAACTGCGTCTTGAACGGCAGCACATAACGGTCGTCCCGTATCGTGAAGTAGTCCTCCTGCAGCATCGCGCCGACCGTCGGGTCGACGAGCATCGTCTTTATCTCGCGCGAGATGAGCTGATGGGTATCGGAGAGATGCCGACGGATGCGGGCCAGTTCGGGACTCGCCTCGGAGTTTATCTCGCCTTTTTTATCTATCGTCTGCTTGATGGTCATCTCGAGCGACACATCGGGTTCGAGTGTGCCGAAGAGCACTGCGAACTCCTTCACCCATGTCTGACGCGCCACTTCGCCTTTGGCGAGGCGCACCTGTTCGAGGAAGTCGCCGACGGCGCGGTAATCGAGCGATTCCAGCGGCTCGTCGTGGCCGAACCGGTGAAGGATGTCGCTCAGGCGGTCGAGATCGTAGTTAAATATGCGGACACCGGCGTCGTGGAGCGTTCCCGCCTCGGCGATGAGCCGGAATTCGCGGTCGGCCCCCTCGCGGGTCAGCGTCTTCGCCTCACGGATATGCCGTTTGGCCGCCGCCGAGAAGCAACCCTCGGCGATAAGATCGAGTATCTGTTCCCATTCGTGTTGCATGAAAACCTCTAAGAGTTACTTCTCGATGCCGTCGCGGGCCTGAACGCCCTTGGTGTAATAGTGTTTCTCCTCGCGCATCTCGGTGACCAGATCGGCCGCGTCGATGAGCCCCTGCGGCGCATAGCGGCCGGTGACGACCACCTCGACCTGCGGCGCCCGCCCGTCGATGGCGGCGAGCAACTCATCGAGCGAGAAGAGGTTATAGTAGAGCGCGATGGATGCCTCGTCGAGTATCACGAGGTCGTGCGCCCCCTTTTTTAGGATGGCGGTCACCTCGGCGAGCCCCTGCCGCGCGAGGTCGATGTCGGCCTGCTCCGGGCTTTTTACGATGAAGCAGTCGCGGCCGTAGCGGCGCAGTTCAAGGCCGTCGAGCTTTTCGAGCAGGTTGAGTTCGCTGTAGCGCATCCCTTTTACGAACTGGGCGATGAAGACCTTCTTCCCGGCACCGAGGGCGCGTATCGCAAGGCCGATGGCGGCGGTCGTTTTCCCCTTGCCGTTGCCGGTGTAGACCTGTAGCATCCCGCCCGTCATGGCACTCACCCTTTCAGAAATCTGTCTTCGAGCGATCTCCGATACGCCGCCGCATCGAACGACGCGATACCGGCGACACCTTCTTTCACCGCCGTCTCGGCGACAGCACACGCCTCTTCGACGAGCACCCGCAGATCGAACGGTTTCGGTATCAGGTAGCCGGGGCCGAACGAAAGCGCTTTCAGACCGTAGGCGGTAAGCACCGCATCGGTGACCGGCAACCGGGCGACCCGGGCAAGGGCGTGGGAGGCGGCGATCTTCATGCCGTCGGTGATGGCGCTGGCCCGGACATCGAGCGCACCGCGGAATATGGCGGGAAAACCAAGGACATTGTTCACCTGATTGGGCAGATCGCTGCGGCCGGTCCCGGCAATGGCGTCGGGCCGGACCCGCGCTATCGTCTCGTAGGAGACCTCGGGATCGGGATTGGCCATCGGGAAAACGAGCGGTTTCTGGGCCATCGAACGGAGCATCGCTTCGTCGACGAGTCCCTTGACACTCACCCCGATGAAGATGTCGGCGCCGCGCATGATGTCGGCAAGATTCCGTGCGTCGGTCTTGCGGAAAAGGAAGTCATGCCACGGGCTCACCCGTTCGGCGCGCCCCTCGTACAGGACGCCGTCCTTGTCGCTGCAATGTATCTGTTCGGGGTTCATTCCCAGATGGATGAGGTGCCGCGCGATGGCGACTCCCGCCGCACCGGCGCCGCTCATCGCGACGCGGACATCGCCGATATTCTTGCCGACGATATCGAGTCCGTTCAGTATCGCGGCTCCGGCGATGACCGCCGTACCGTGCTGATCGTCATGGAATACCGGTATCGCCATCCGCGCTTTGAGCTTCTCCTCGATGGCGAAACAGCGCGGTGAATTGAAGTCCTCGAGATTGATGCCGCCGAACGACGGTTCAAGCGCCGCGACGATGTCGACGATACGGTCGATATCGCGCTCGGCGAGCTCCAGATCGACCGCGTCGATGCCGGCGAATCGCTTGAAGAGAAGCGCCTTCCCCTCCATGACCGGCTTGGCAGCGGCGGGACCGATGTCGCCGAGTCCGAGTACCGCGCTACCGTCCGATATGACGGCAACGAGGTTGCCGCGTCCGGTGTAGTCGTAGACCGCGTCGGGATCAGCGGCTATCTCGCGGCAGGGCCATGCGACGCCGGGGGTATAGGCAAGAGAAAGATCATCCTGCGTAACGCAGGGTTTGGTGGGCGCGATGCCTATCTTGCCCGGGAACGGGTCGCGGTGATAGCGGAGGGCGCGTTCTTTCTGATCCATGATATGCCTCAGAATGTCAGGAGCCGTATGAGTGTATCGTCGCCGACAAAAAGCAGGACCACCCCGCCGAGCGCCAGGAAGGGGCCAAAATAAATGACGCGGTCGAGATCTTTCTCGGAACCTTTTATATCGTCGGCCGTTATCGATCCGGCTATCCGTCGCTTACCGGAGAAGAGACGCATCACCAAGAAGAAAAGGATACCGCCGACCGACGCGATGAACAGTACCGGAGCAAGTTTCGCCGGACCGAGATAAGAGCCAATCATGGCGAGTATCATGACATCGCCGCCACCCATGCCGATCTTTTTGGTCACCAGATAAAAAAGGACGATGACCATGAGTAATATGCCGCCGCCGATAAAAAGGCCGGACACGGCATACAGAAGACTGTGCCCGGGGGCCAGATAGGCGTAAAGAAGGCCCAAGAGCATCCCCGGGATCGTCAGCACATGCGGCACGATCTGCGCCTTGATGTCGATGCCGGCGATGACGATGAGGAGCGCCAGATAGATCAGGACGAACAACAGGTCGAGCGAGATATTCCACTCGATGTAGGCCATCAAAAAGAGAAATCCGGTCAGCAATTCGACCATCGGGTATTGGATCGATATGGGCGCCTTGCACCCCGAGCAACGCCCGCGAAGCACAAACCACGACAGGACCGGGATGTTCTCATACCAGCGAATAGCGTGGCCACAGGCAGGACAGCCGCTCGGCGGATAGACGATCGACCTGCCCAGCGGGATCCGATAGATGCAGACATTGAGAAAACTACCGACCGTCATGCCCAGCAGTAATGAGAATACCGCAAAGGTCTGCCGAAAAGCCGGGTGATACAGGTAGAGGTCAGGCATCGCCGCCACCATCCTTCACGCCCAGTTTGTCCATACGATAGCGCAACGACCGTTCGGTGATGCCGAGCAGTATCGCCGCTTCGTGGCGAACACGGTTCGTTTTTTCAAGCGCCGCGACGATATACCGTCGCTCGGTCTCGGCCAGTATCGCGTCGAGATCGACCGGATCGGTGATCAGTATCCGGGCGTCGGTCGGATCGGCCGCGCGGCGGACCGATACCTCGCGCATCGTGATGACCGGAGCGGTCGACAGGACAAAGGCCCGCTCGATGATATTGTGCAGTTCGCGCACATTCCCGGGGAAATGGTATTCGAGCAGAAATCTCTTCACCTCGTCATCGAGCTGCGTCTTGCGGCCGAGTTTCGCGGCCAAGCCTTCGATGAACTGTTCGGTGAGCGGCAGAATATCCTCGCGCCGTTCGCGGAGCGGCGGTACATGGATCTCGAACACATTGAGCCGGAAGTAGAGATCCTCGCGGAAGGCGCCGCGCTCCACCTCTTTGTGGAGATCCTTGTTGGTCGCCGCGACAAGACGGGCGCGGGTCTCCAGTTTCTCGACACCGCCGACCCGCATGAAGACGCGCTCCTGCAGGACCCGCAGCAGGCGCACCTGCATGTTCTCTGACAGCTCCCCGACCTCGTCAAGGAACAGCGTCCCGTTGCCGACCACCTCGAAATAGCCGCGTTTCACCTTGTCGGCGCCGGTAAAGGCTCCCCGCTCGTAGCCGAACAGTTCGCTTTCCTGCAGGCTTTCCGGTATCGCACCGCAGTTTATCGGATACCACGGCGCATTTTTGCGGGCGCTGTTGTTGTGGATATGACGAGCGATGATCTCCTTGCCGACACCGCTTTCGCCGGTCATGAGGACCATCGAATCGGTCGGCGCGACCTGCGCCGCGTACTGCAGCACTTTTTTCATCGCCGGACTTTCCGCCACGATGGCGGTCTCTCCCGCGGTACCACCGACGCTGTCCGGCACCGCCGTAGCGGAAGCGTGACCGTGATATTCGCCGGCCGCCCGCTTGACGATGTCCTTTATCTCGGCCACATTGAAGGGCTTGCTGACATAGTCGAGCGCACCCAGCTCTATCGCCTTTATCGCCTGCTCGGTCGATGCGTAGGCGGTGATGATGACCACCTGACTGGCCGGGCGCAGGCGGCGCAACTTATTTAAAAGCTCTATGCCATCGATGCTTTCGGGCATGTTGTAATCCATGAGGACCACCGCATACTCGCCTTTCTGCATCTTCTGGAGCGCAACATTCCCGTTCTCGGCGGTGGTTACCTCGTACCCCTCCTTTTTCAGAAGTATCTCAAGGAACTGCCGCATGCTGAGTTCGTCATCAACGACCAGTATTCGTGTCTTCTCCACGGCCCCCCTCCTGTTTGTACGGAAGCGTGACCCGGAATTCGGCGCCGCCTTCCACATTCCTTACGCCGGTCGTGCCGCCGTGCATCTTCACGACATTGTACACCACCGCCAGCCCCAGACCGGTCCCCCGCTTCTTGGTCGAGAAGAAAGGATCGAATATCCGCTCAAGGTTCTCGACCGGGATACCGCCGCCGCGGTCCCGAAGGATGATAGCGACCGAAGTTTCCTCCCGTTCGGTACGGATCGACAGAACTCCCTGTTTTTTCATTGCTTCAATGCTGTTGATCAGAAGATTCCACAATACTTCACGCAGGCGGTCGGCATCGCCCTCCAGCGATACCTCGTCGAGCGACAGGTCGATCCGGATGGCGGGATAAGACATCGAGAAAACCTTGCAGGTGTCCTCTATAAGCGCTTTTAGGGCTAGCATGGCTATCGTCAGTTGCCGCTCCTCGGTCGAGGTGAAGAGGCTGTCGAGCAGCTTCTTGACCCGCTCACCCTCGCGCGAGATGATATCCATAAGCCGTTTGGAGTCCTCATCGGGGTGCTGAACGGTCGAGAAGACGATCTCGCTCGCGCCGATCAGACTCGCGATCGGATTCTTTATCTCATGGGCGATCGAGGCGGTCAACTGACCGATGGCCGCCATCTTCTCGCGGCGCCGGTTCTCCTCTTCGCGCAGACGCAACTCGGTGACATCGGAGAAGATGAGCACTTCCTGATTGTCCACATACTGCTGGACCGAGTAGTATAGTATCTTGCCCTCCCAACGGACCTCAAGCCAATTCATATAGGTGTAGGGAGCTCCCAGTATCCGTTCCACGAAGGCATCCAGGCGGACGCAGGTATTCCGTGCGAAATCATTGGCATAGACGAGTCGTTTGTCACGCGTGACGACAAAGCCCATCGACAACGAACCGAAGATCGCATAGAAATGGGTCTTAAGCTCCTGTGCCATCAGTTCGCGCTCGAACAACTCGCGGTTGACCCGCTGAATGGCGCGAGCGACCCGCGTCGCGATGAGCCCCGCTATGGAGAAGAAGAAAAGATAGACAAAAAGCTTGCTAAAGAACTGCGGCCACTCAAGGGCATAAAGATCGATGAGTTCAACCGAAATGATCGGCAGGATCGATGATTTGATGAAAAAGGCCATGAGAACCAAAAGAATAAAGCTTGAAACGGTCGTAAAGAGGGCCCCCTTCTCGTCAAGAATGAAGCCGGAGTACATGATGGTAATAACCACGACATAGAGATAGGGGGAAGATATCCCGCCGGTCAGATAAGCAACGAGTATCCAGAAAAAGAGCTCCAGAAAGAATTGCAGATAGGCAAAGACCCGGAGCCACGCCTGCCGTCGAAAGGTCCGGTTAAGGATCAGCGAAACAAAGTTGACAAGGATGAAAAAGAAGATAATGACCAAGAGTATCTTGTTGCGGAAGGAGAAAAGCGCCGTCTGTTCGTTGATGAAAGGAAAAAGAAAGAAAGCAAAGAATAATGCTGCTAAGAAGAAAAAAC
Organism: uncultured Spirochaetales bacterium; assembly: GCA_964412895.1. Taxonomy (GTDB): domain Bacteria; phylum UBP6; class UBA1177; order UBA1177; family JAKLFG01; genus CALMRE01. The sequence continues at coordinate 984 of CAYPQK010000039.1, read as the reverse complement.
GAATTATGAAGAAGGAGTAGAGGTTCTTTCGGAGATCCTCGGCGCGGAAGATATCCATCCCTAGTTGCCGCCGACCGCTTCACCCATCTTGAACATCGGCAGATACATCGCGACCATGACGACACCGACAACGCCGCCGATGACGACCATCATGATCGGCTCAAGCATCGCGGTGAGGTTGCCGACCGCCACATCGACCTCATCATCGTAGAAGTCGGCGATCTTCGCAAGCATCGTATCCATAGCGCCGGTCGCCTCGCCGACACCGATCATCGAAACGACCATCTGCGGGAATATCTTTGCCGCAACAAGCGGCGTGGTCATGTCCTGCCCCTCGATGACCCGGTCGCGTACATACTTGATACCGTTCTCGATGACCTGATTGCCGGCGGTCGACGAGACGACCAGCAGGCCGTCCACAAGCGGTACGCCCGAACTGAGCAAGGTGCCGAGCGTCCGGGTGAAGCGGGCGACCGCGGTCTTCTTGACGAGATCGCCGAATACCGGCGACGCCAGTACCAGTTTATCGAAGTTGTATTGCGCCTGAGGATTCTTCATGATCACCTTGAACCCGATGATGATACCGGCAGCAATAATGGCTAAGATAATACCGTTGGAACGGAACCAATCCGAGATATCGACGATCATTCTGGTAATACCCGGCAATTCCTTCCCCTGACTGAGGAACATGTTGGCGAAGGTCGGTATGACAAAGACCATCATGACCGTGATAAGACCAACGACCACGACCATAATGATCATAGGATAAGAGAGGGCCCCCTTTATCTTTTTTACGATCTTGTCGTTTTTCTCAAGGAACGCCGCCAGACGGTCGAGGATCGTATCGAGGATACCGCCGACCTCACCCGCAGCCACGAGATTCACATAGAGATTGTCGAACACATTGTTATGCTCGCGCAGGGCGTCCGACAGCGACTTCCCCTCCTCAACCGCCTGCTTGACCTTGCGAATAACCTTGCGGAA
>CAYPQK010000038.1:23806-27004 GCA_964412895.1 uncultured Spirochaetales bacterium | reverse complement strand
TTGGCGAAAGAAGGCAGAGGATCATGAACTTCACTGAACAAGAGCTGTTGGAGAAGACGTCCCGGGAACTGTACGAGATTGCAAAAGTACTGCACGTTCGGAACTACACACGGCTCAAGAAGCCGGAACTCATCGAGGAGCTGTTGAAACTTGGGGGTAAGGATGCTAACGATCAGGAAGGGCCTTCCATGAGTTCCATGAGACCCTATGACGACCATGACAAGCCTGAGGTAGTGCTTGAGCACCTCGACATCGAACAGGAACGCGTACCGGCGCACGTTGTTTCCGGGGCCGTCATCTCGAGGCACGCTTCTCCAAGGTTTCGAAAATAGATTTCATTTTTTTATAATAGGACCTTGCATCGTCCCACTTGCCTTCATCTTTAAGAAACCTTCCCATTCTATCATAGGAATACGCCATACCCTTTTGCCAGAAAGCGGTTTTCGAGTCACCCCTCACCAGGGCTTCCCAAATCAATTTACTCTTGGCGAAATATGTCTTGGCTTCGTCCCGCTCGCCTTCATCTACAAGCAAGACCCCGATGCCGTCATATACAATCGCGACATCTGATTGCCACAGGCGGTTGTCCGGGCTGCGCCTGAGAAGGCTCCTCTCGTAGATCTCAAGTGCGCTGCGGTATAGATCAAATGCATCTTGACGCTTACCTTGAGCCGAACATACGTTACCAAGGTTTATAAGAGCTACCGCCTTATTGCGCAGGACCTCGGGCGAGGGATCCTCAATCGGAATGTTGGAATAATAGTCGACTACTTTCTTTGCGACCTTTTCGAGAAGTGGCAGTTCCCCAATAGGGATCAGTTCGTCACGAAGCTCAAAAAGCATGGACTCCACAAGGCCCTGTGCGCCGAGAAGCGCTTGGTCTCTTTGCTCGTTGGCCAACGCCGCTTGTCTCTGCCCTCTGATTCCCCAGCAAACACCCAAAATCGCAATAACCACCAGCGCGGCGCACCCGGCGGCAACCAGCCGCCAATGGCGCATGCGTTGCTTCATTTCCATGAGCTGCGACTGTTTCTCGCGCAGGCGTCTCTGGTCCCGCCTCTTCATAACAGCCCCGGTCAGCACATCATGAATAAGTTCAATATGCCGCGGCCCGAAACGGTCTTCAAACCGGAGCAATCGCCGTTCCACCAGCAAATCGACAGCCCGGTCGGAAACACCCTCGATCTGCAAGACATCCTCAAGCGCGGCCGTTTGCCTAAAGCCCGAAGCGGTCAGAAGCCTTTCCTCGATGAATGTTTCGACAGCTTCCGGAATATCTTTGAGACTCCTCTCATAGAAGTCTTCAATAATATGGTCGCTTGAGCCCCTCAGAATGTCTTCAGTAATTCTGGGCAGTTTTCTGCTTATCCGCTGGAGATTGAGTTCCCGGCAGACCACGCTGAGCAACGCGGGCTCGACATGTCGTGGGGCATGGCTCCCTTCGTTGCGGCAGCTTGATCCCGCGACGAAGTCGGCAATCTTACTGGCGAGTCCGTCTTCCAGTAAATGACCACCTGCTTTCACCATGGCAGTTTCGGCCTGCTCCAATGACATAAACGGCAAGCGCAGACGGTTGTTCACGCAGATGCAGCTCTTAAGATCCTCAAGATCGGCCAGAAAATCCTCGCGTAGACTTATGATTATTCGGACATTGTTTTTCCCGGGATCGTAATGTGAGGAATAGTCTGCACCGTGCGTACGAATGATTTGGGCAGGGCGGCGATTCTCGGCGAGATCGGATAGTTCCTCAACGAATTCCCGTCCGCGCCTCTCAAGCTCCACGGAATTCCTGCCAAGGGTAAACAACTCCTCGAACTGGTCCAACGCCAACACCGGCGTAACCATCCTGTTCCGCTTATCCCAGAAATCCACATCGGTCCTGTGAAAGTATTCCCAGAGGCATTCTCCGGGGAGGGGAGAGGGCGCGTCGATGTGACCCACCGCGCATGCCGCCGCAAGCGCCTTTTTGACTTGTTCGGCGAGAGGTAGGCTTCCCTCTGCGTAGTCCAGGCGCAAATAGACTGGAAGATAATAATTGGTCCGGAGCAGCGGAAAGAGACCCGCCCTGAGAAGGGAGGTTTTGCCGAGGCCTGAGCTGCTGAAAAGAATCGTGAGATTCTCCCGCTTCACCAGCCCGAAGAGCTCTTCGGCCTCAGTTTCCCGGCCATGAAAAAATTCGTTGTCCGCCTCTGTGAATGCACTCAGCCCCGGCCAAGGATGCTCGCGATCCACAATCTCATCCAAGCTCTGATTGCGCTGGCTTGGCTGTGTCATAGAGAACATCTCCCGGTCTTTCTCGCCTTACGCACGAGATCGCGTAAATCACCTATGAATTGCCCCGTCGCTTTGCCTCCAGGCAACCGCGACCACTGACAATTCAGGAATTTCCTAGGCACCTTATCACTCTTAGGTGATGTATCATCAACGACGACCGGCAAGATAAAGGAGAGATGGTCGTCCATATCCCTGGTCCGTTCGACGGCCCATTGCCATTCGCGGCGAAAGACGCCTTCCAGCACCTTTTCGGTAGTCTGAGAGATGAGCGGCACAAAGTATGTGCAACGCTGGATATTCTTCTCCAGTTCCCATGCCCAGTTGTCGCCCGGCTTCAGTCGTTCCTTGTCGAACCATGCATCTATTCCCGCGGCGTCGAGCGATTCTTTGAGATTGCGGGCGGAGGCGATGTCTTCACTAGCGTAACTCAAAAATACTGCGCCCTCCGGCATCTCATCAGCGGCCGTTGATTCGCGCGTGACTCGAGATGGTGTCGGTAAGTTTTTGCACTTCACACAAAGCTCCCGGACAAATTCCAACGGATCGCCACCGGGATAAACAATGGTCTGATGGCTGAAAGTTCTAAGAAAGCCCGTCAGTCGGGCATCGCCGCAGGCGAATGTGCTGGCCAGATATTCATTTCTGTTATTGCGCAGGTCGGTGACCTTGCTGGCCTTGACAGCCCTTATGAAAAAGCGGGTAAGCCAGTCAGGATAGCTGTTTCCGATGATTAGGAGATGATTTTCTCTAAGCTGGTCGAACAAGTTCGCGGGCCTAGTGTCTTTCCCCTGCAACTGACAGACATATTCGAGGATATCTTCCTCGGTAACGGCGAAATCCGAAGTATCGGAGAAACATCCCATCAAATGAAAGACGGTTGGATTCTGAATGCAGACATTAGAAGAAAGTAGGTCGGCCTCATCC
>CAYPQK010000038.1:0-23796 GCA_964412895.1 uncultured Spirochaetales bacterium | reverse complement strand
GGGGTGTACGAGCGTGTTTTGGTTTTTCTCAAGCCGGAAAAACGCACCTTATCCAGTGCCCGCTCCAGCAAATCATCGAACGTTGTGGTGACGAAGAGATTGAAATGACATATGGACGCAAGCTGGAGAAGGCTTTCAGGCAGCGAAATGTCGCTTTGCTGTAGCATCGTTGTGATCTCGGCCCTGATGTCTTCAGCGGAACCGAGTTCTTCATCCAGGATACGATAGGTGATTTCATGGAAATCCACGCCCGCCGTTTTCTGTTCTAGGGGGATGTGAAACGCCTGAGCCAACCGCTCAGCAATGAGAGAAGAAACTTGGACCTTTCTTCCGCCGACATCAGTGACAAGAAGTTCCTGCCCGATGATGGGGATGACGCGGCGTCCCTCGATTCGCGTCAGCAGCGTGGGCCAGCGAAAAGGCTGTCTCATTATCGCCATGTCCGAACACCTCCCCCTGAAACGGCCATAAGCCTTTTTTTTGCGGATGTGGCCGTTAGCTGTCGTGCAAATTCACGCTTGCGTTCCAGATCGTCTCCGTCTTCGTCACCTCCTCAGGATCAAGGGTGTCGAGGGAGTCGGAATATGAATTGTGGTTGCCCATAACCCCCTCCACGGATCCCAGCGAGCGGAATTTTCCACACTGGGCTCTTACCCCAACTTATAACGCAAAGCTACTGATACTGTCAAGATTCCGTGGACACATTTTTAAGCTGCCTTGGCTAGTGTTGTCATTTCTTCATACTCGAACGGAGATAAACGGCCCAGCTCTTTCTGCCCTCGTTGCCGGTTGTAAAACACCTCAATGTGATCGAACAGGGCGGCTCGAAACTGTTTCCCTGTTCCAAAGAAACAGCCGTGGATCAGTTCTTTCTTGAGTTGCGCAAAGAACGATTCGGCCACCGCGTTGTCCCACGGGTCGCCCTTGCTGCTCATGCTTTGCACCATTCCTATACAGGGCAGACGATTCATGCAAAAACATTAGTAAAATAGATTTTCATGAAAGAACATCCCGCGTACCGGAACTCTATACTGAAGAAAATTAACCGCCTTCAAGTTGACATAATGGCGACTATGCGAGGTGCCGTTCTTGGGCCGAGTCGCCGCTCAAAAAAATGTTGACTTACTCCGGTTCTTGAATACAAATTCATCCCGCGTGGGGCTGTGGCGCAATTGGGAGCGCACTTGAATGGCATTCAAGGGGTCGACAGTTCGAGCCTGTTCAGCTCCACCATTTTTTTGTTTTGAAGGTCGTTGAATAGACCCTTGACGGAGGATCCCATGGGAAGAGGCGATAAACGGTCCAAGAAAGGCAAGATCTGGCGTGCGTCACACGGCAAGACCCGCCCCAGCAGCCAGAAGATCCGCGTCAACAAGAAGAAAGCGGAAGAGAAGTAGTTCTCAGCCCCGCCGAAGGGCTTCCGTGTACGATCTCACCTAAAAACCGAGTGCGGCGCCCGTCGCGAATGACGCAAGCCAGTGTTCTCCGCCGTAGCCCGACTGTCCCATGTCGGCAAAGCCTTTCTCGCAGTGCAGACCGGCGAGCCGTTCGTAGGCCGCCCGCCGCGGGTCGCCCGCCGGGAGGGCCTGCGCGATGCCGGTGAAGCTCCACGCCCGCTGGAGCATGAGGCCGATGAGGTGGCCGATGGCGTAGTCTTTTTTATCGAGCACCACCGGCGGGGCCGAAAGGTTCTTGAACTGCGGCGATGCGGGGTCGGGCATGAAGGCGGTCAGCCACGCGGTGAACTCCTTCTGCGGCAGGACGCGCCGCATGAGGTCGGCCTCGGCGAGGCAGGGCGATACGAAATCGACGCCCGACGGTTCGTAGGCGACGGGGCATTGGGTGTCGGCGAGATAGAGGTCGCGCGACCGGGAGATGATGACCTTTTCCAGTTCGGCGTCCTTGACCGCCCGGGCGTAATCGAGCATGTGGATGAGCGAGAAGGCGAGGTTCCCGTGGACGCCGGTCCGCACCGGGAAGGAAAGGCGCGGCAGGTAGTTGCGGGTCATCTCGGCGATGTGGGCGGCGAGCGGCTGCAATGCGGCGCGCCATTTCAGTGCGTCGGGATCGTTCCATCCTTCCAGTTCGGCGGCGAGCCGCAGAAGCCACGCCCAGCCGTAGGTCCGCTCAAAGGTCTTCCCGGGACTCGACTTCAGGTATTCGATCTCCTTGGCGATCTTTTCCGGGGTCAGGTGTTCCGAGAGTTTCTGCCGTACTGCGACGGCGTTGGGCATTGTCGGGAAGTTCTTCAGCAGTTTTACCATCGTCCAGTGGCCGTGTACCGACGAATGCCAGTCGAAACAGCCGGAGAAGGCGGGATTCACCTCGCGCGTCGGCTTGAGGTCCTCATCCTTTTCATAGATGTAGCACTGCTTGTTCGGGTATTCGGTGTCGCCGCATGTGAGGGTGTAGGAAGCCAGTTCGGCCGCCTTCTGCGCGTCGATGACGGGACACGAGCCGCCCGGCGCCGGCGATGTTTCGGCGCGTGATTTGTCGGTCGGGCTACAGGCGCACAGGGCGCACAGAAAAAGAAAGACAAGAAGCTGTTTCATGGGACATCCTCCCTCGGTTCGATGGGGCATCATAGCGCTGCTGTTGAAAGATGCAATAAAGATCGGGTGGTTGAAAAAGCGTCGTTGACAAAAATAGAGTAGTAGGTATAGTGCACGGCGTTTGTGTTTTTACTCTTTTGGGAGGTATGTATGAAAAAGTTTCAGGTAGTGCTCCTTGCTCTCATCACCGCATCGTTCTTTATGATCGCGTGCGACGATAACAAAAAAGAAGAGCTCGACGAGACGGCCACCGATATCGACGAAGCGACCGACACGACCGATACCGCGGCCGGCGACGAAGATACGGTCGTTCCCGACAGCGACGAGATCTGCCCGGCGACCGCAACGATCGAACACAACGGCGAAGAACTGACCGCCGCTACGGCGTGGACCGGTTCCCATCTCATCAAGGGGACGCTCTGGGTCAAGGCGGCTCTGACGCTCGACCAGTGCGCTGTAGTGACGATGGACCAGAACGCCAAGATATCGGTCTCCGACGGCGGCTCTATCGTGGCCATCGGAACAGCCGAACATATCGTCACCTTCGCCTCCGCCAAGGCATCACCGGCGGCGGGCGACTGGAAGGGCATAGAGATCAACGACACCGCTTCGACCGGCAACAGCTTCCAGTATGTCTCCTTCGCCCACGGCGGCGGGGACGACTACGGCGTGATCTGGGTTGCGGGCGGTGCGTCGGTCGCCATCGACAACTGCTTGTTCACCGATATCCAGAAGTACGGCGTTATGTTCGAGAACGCCGCAGAGATCGAAAGCTTCACCGGCAACCAGTTTGCCGGGATCGATGCCTACCCGATCTGGGTCGGCGCGAACGCCGTGGCGAACCTCTCCCCGATCGTCACCGACGATGTCACCGACCGCGTGCTCATACGGGCCGAAGATGTCGATGCGGCGGGTACTTGGAAGAATCTCTCGGTCGGCTATGAGGTCGAGTATCTCTACATCCACCAGCCAATCACACTGGAGGCCGGCACGGCCCTCTACATGCGTCAGAACGCCCATGTGACCCTCGCCGACGGCGGCTCGCTCATCGCGGTCGGCACCGAGCTCGCCCCGATAGTGTTCACCTCGGCCAAGGCGGCCCCGGCGGCGGGCGACTGGAAGGGTATAGAGATCAACGATACCGCCTCGAACGACACCGCCTTAGAGTATGTCACCTTCGAATACGGCGGCGCCGATGAGTACGGCGTCATTTGGGTCGCGGGCGGCGCGTTGGTCGCCATCGACAACTGCCTGTTCAATGCCATCAATAGTTACGGCGTATTCTTTGAGAACGGTGCCGAGATCGGCAGCTTCACCGGCAATGAGTTCACCGGGATCGACACCTACCCGATCTGGGTCGGCGCGAACGGCGTACCGGCACTCGATCCGATCGTCACCGACGATGCCACCGATCTGGTGAAGGTCCGCGCCGAGGATATCAACGATACGGGTACTTGGCAGAACCTTTCGATCGGTTACGATATCGACTATCTCTATGTCAACGAGCCGATCACGATCACGGCCGGAACGACCCTCTACATGCATGACAACTCCCATATCACCATTCGCGACGGCGGCGCGCTCGCCCTTGCCGGGATCGAGACCGCCCATGTCACGATCACCAGCTACAAGGCGACCCCGGCGGCGGGCGATTGGAAGACCATCGAACTCTACAGCACCGGCAGCAACGGCGCCAACATCTTCACCTACGCCGATATCATGTACGGCGGCGGCGATGACTACGGCCAGCTGTGGGTTCAGGACGGCGCGTCGGTGAGCCTCGATCATGTCGTTTTCTCTAACGGCAAGACCTGCGATGTCTACAACGACGGCGGCGGCGCCACGGTCACCGTGACCGACAGCACCGTTATCGATTGCGTCATCTAAGTTAAGAGAAATTCCCGAAGATCATGGGGCGGCCCGTTGCGGCCGCCCTTTTTTTGTATGAGAGCTTAGAGCGTTACCAGCGAACAGCCGCCGTCGGAGGACCCGGGCTTTTTCGTGTCGGTGTCGGGGACGACCACGGCGTCATCGTCGGCCGTTTCGTCATCGGTCGGCAGGATGTCGTCGGGCGTCTCGCCGCATTCTTCGGTGCCGGTGCGCGACGCGATGGCCGACAGGTAGGTCACCAGCCCTTCGCCGCCGAGATTGACGAAGTGGAGGTAGTAGCGCGTCCCCGGTTCGAGGTTCTTGATGACATACTCGTTGTCGACCGGTTCGATGAAGGTGTCCATCGCCACCGCCACCGGGTAGTTCTCGATATCGTACATGACCGGTTTGTCCTTCCGGACGAAGAGCCAGTAGTAGGGGTCGCTGCCGCCCGACTGCGACATCGCATAGCCCACGCCGTTCACGGTGAGGGTATCCATGCATTCGGGGACATCGTAGTAGAACTGGACATAAGCGGGAGCTATCTCAAGTTCGTCGCCCTGCACATCGGCGGTGAAGGATGTCTTCGGGACGCCGTAGCCCGAATCGGTGCCGCCCGAGAAGATGTAGTCGACCTCGCGGGTGATGTCGCGGGCCCGGATCTCCTCGTAGAAGAGCTTATCTTCGAATATCTTGGTGAGCTCTTCGGTCAGCGCGGCGAAACTGTCGTCGGCCGCCGCCTCGGAGAGCATCGTTTCGGCGTAATCCTTCGCGTTCGATTCGGGGTCGGCGATGGCGACGAGCGTTTTAAGGAACAGCCGCGCAAAGTCGTCGCGCGTCAATCCCTTTTCGAGCGTCAGCTGGAAGATATCCCAGTTCGCGCCGACCAGCGGCAGACCGTCGTGGTGCGATTCGCCGGTGTAGTCCTCGTTGACGAGGTTGTCGTTGTCGGCGTTGCGCATGCAGTAAAAACCCTCCTCGCCCCGTTCATAGCCCGCCAAATCGGCAAGACCTTCGGAGGCGTATTCGCCGAGGCACGGGTCCTGCGACATAATGAAGGAGAAGCTGTCGGCGATACCCTCGTTCATGCCAATGGGGACATTGGAGAAGCCGTACTGGTCGGCGAAGGCCATCGGGCTCAGTTTCGAAGTGCCGTTCTCGACCGCGTGGCCGAACTCATGGTAGATGACATCGCCGTCGCAGGCGAAATCGGTCTTGGTCCCCTGTCCGAAGACGAGGACATCGCCTTGGTAGGGGAAGTCGGCGAAGAAGATATCGTTGAATCCGGGCTGGTTGGGCGAGAAGAAGGCATTGTCCATCGGCGACAGGCCGCCCGACTGCGCGGGGAACTGGAAGTTGGCGATGACGATCAGCGGACTGGGGCTTGCGCTGTTCACATTGTGTCCCTTGAGATACTGGAAATCCTCGATGCCGAGGTCGCGCAGGTATTTGTAGATCTTCGAGGCGTGGTAGTACATCGACACCTCGGGATAGACATCATCGACGCTGAATTCGAATCCGACCGCCGACTGCCAGTCCTCGTAGATGAAACTGCCGTTCACCAGCTTGTCGGCCGTCTGTTTCGGAGTGCAGATGGAGAGTTCGCCGTAGCCGTCGACATAGGTCGTCTTTCCCTCGTCGGGACAGTTGGCGGCGACGATGGCGCGGACCCCCTTATCGTCCTCCACGGCGGTCAGTTTGCCGTCGATCGGGTCTATCCACGGCAGGGTCACCTCGATGGCGGTCTTGTTGCGGATCGGGTTGGTCTCGAAGACCTTGGCGATGTCGGTCGCCTCGGCGTAGCGGGTGTCGTTGCCGCCGCCGAGGAGCGATCCGTCGCGGGCGTCGATGTAGGCGAAACGGCCGTCGGCAAGCGTCGTCGGGACAAGCCGTACTTTCCACGCGAGACGCCAATTATTCTCAAAGTGGACGATGACCTTTTCGGCCCAGTGCTTCGGGGTGACCGCCGGGGCTTTTCCTTCGCGCAGGAGGAATGCCTTTTTCGCGGCGGCGGCGGCCGTAACGAGCGCCGTGGTGTCGACCGACAGCGGCGAAAGAGCGTTCGCTATCCGGTAGATATGTCCCTTTTTGACCGCGACGGTCGTGTAGCGGCCCTCGACCGGTATCCCTTTATAGGTATAGGAATAACGGTAGATGTCGGTGCCGCCCGCCGCGACATGGCGCTCGAACTGCGGGGTGACGGCAATTCCGGCAAGGTGGCGCGGCAGGAACTCGCGGGTCAGATAGCCGCGGGCCGCCGTCTCTCCCGTCCCGACGGGGATGTCGAGTCCGGTCATGAGCGCGGGGACGCCGTGTTTCAGGGTGATCTTCGGCGCGGCCGCATCGGCGGCGCAGAGCGCGAAAGAGAATAGGATGACCGTTACCAGCAGCAGTGTCGTTCTCATCGGGATACCTCCGCTATGTTCAATGATGATATACCACCTCATGGCGGAATGTCGAGCAAAGAATATTCCGAGATTATTATCCGAATAATCTTGGGGGGATGGATTCTTGCCTCTTTATTTGCACATAGAGGCGGTGTGTGATACCATGCGCCGTCTTTTTACGAGGTATCCGATGAGTAGTGAACAGCAATTATTGGTCGTACCGCTCGGCGGTCTGCGCGAGGTCGGCAAGAACAGTCTTCTCCTCATCTACGGCGGCAAAGCGCTGATGATAGACTGCGGGATGGGCTTTCCGGGCAACGACGATTTCATGGACGACGACTTCTTCATCCCCGATTTCGACGCGATAAAGACGCTCAAGGTGAAACTGGTGGGGGTCGTGGTGACCCACGGCCATGAGGATCACATCGGTGCGATACCCTACCTCCTGCGCGACCACGATGTCCCGGTCTATCTGACCGAACTGCCGGCGGGACTGCTCAAGGAGCGGATGGGGAAAGTGGCGCGCTACAACACCCTCGTCCCGCTGTCGTCGAAACGCAAGACCGCCTTCGATGTCGGACCCTTCAGCGTCAAGATGATCCCGGTCCTGCACAGCGTCCCCGAAGCGAAAGGACTCCTCATCTCGGCCGGGCCCTTCACGGTGCTGCATACCGGCGACTTCAAGTGCGACGGTACGGGTCATTCACCGTTCTACAAAAAGGTCCCCGAGGATGTCGATATGATGTTCATCGACTCGACCAACATCGAGCGCGAAGGGTTCTCGGAACAGGAGTCGGAACTGATCCCGAATCTCCGCAAACTCATTGCGGCGGCCAAGGGGCGGGTCATCGTCACCGCCTTTTCGTCGAATGTCGAGCGGGTGAAGAACATCATCGCCATCGCGCAGGAACTGGGCCGCACGGTGGGGCTCATGGGGCGCAGCGTTCACAATTACACCCGTCTGGCCCAGCAGCTCGGCTATATCAAACTGCCCGCCAATGTCATCTCCGACGAATCGAAGTTCTCCACGATACCGGACCATAAACTGCTCATGATCGTCACCGGGTCGCAGGCCGAACCGCGTTCCATCATGAAGCGGCTCTCGCTCGACATGCTCAAGGCGGTGCCGCTGAAATACGGCGACACGATACTGTTCTCCTCCAAGATCATCCCGGGCAACGAGACCGCCATCGGCCGGATGATGGATACGCTGGTCGAAAAGGGGGTGAACCTCTTCTACGAGTCCACCGTCGATATCCACGCGTCGGGCCACGGCCGGCAGGGGGAACTGCTCCTCGCGGCCAAAGAGGTCAACCCGCGGCTCATCGTCCCGGTCCACGGCCATCTCCGGTTCATCGATTATCACTGCCGCGTACTTGAAAAGGAGGGCTTCTCGACCCGCCTCATCTCCGACGGCGATGTGCTGGTCTACACCAAGAAGGACTCCGAGCTGCGTCAGCGGATAGACCTGCAGAAACGGATCGTCAGCAACTACGATCCCCTGCTGGTCGACATCGAAACGATACGGGAACGCAAGCGGATCGGCCGCGGCGGCATCATGACGATACTGCTCGCGGCGAATCTCGTCGAGGGGCGGCTCATCACTCCGCCGCGTTTCGTCACCGCTGGCATCGCATCGGCCGGCGCGATGAAGAATATTCAGCACGAACTGCGCGATATGATCTATGAATACTTTGCCGACCGCAAGAGCGTCGACCGCGACGACGACGAGATAGAAGAGGATATCCGCCTCATCGCCCGCCGCTATCTCATGGAGCTCACCGACAAGAAACCGGTCGTCAATGTCATGGTCGTGAAAGGCTGAACCATTCAAGGTGTTCCTGCAACTTTCCGGCAAGAAAATAGGGCAGATTAAGGAGGCGGTAGGGTGTTCCCTTCGGCGTGGTCTGGCTGATCTGTTCAAGCGGCCCGGCAAACAAGCGCACTGCGAGGTCATGGGGCGCGCTGTCAATATAGGAGTGAAGCGACCGGAGCGTTCCCGATTTGCCCGCCTTGACCTCCACCGGTACCGCGTGTTCGTGGAACGGTACCAACACATCGACCTCGGCGTTCGATTGTCGTGATTCGTGTACCCAGAAAAGCGGCTTTTTTATCGCCAGCGTATCGGTTGCCATCAATTCCTGAGCCACGATATGATCGGCAAGGAGACCTTGATGGAAAGCATGAAGATCTTTATGAGCAAAAAAGTGCGCCTGCAATCCGGCGGCATAGTTGAGCAGTCCGGTGTCGACGAACTGGAGTCGCGGCTTTTTCTTGAGGTCGGGCGTCAGCGGCGGTTTTTGCGCCGTGGTCGGATAACGCAGGTAGAGGAGCATCGCCCGTTCCAAGGTCCGCAGTGCATTGCCCACTTCGCGCGACCGATAGGGTGAGTTCCCGAACCGCTCGAAGGTTATCCGTTTGCCGCTTTCATACGCGGCACTCTCGATGACATGGCGAATGACCTGCACCTCGGTCGTGTTCTTCGCATACTTACTCACATCGTCGGTGTAGGCGGTGATGAGTCCCTGATAGACCGTTTTCAGTGCGGCGATATCGTTGGACTCGCGATAGCGGGCGACGACCTCCGGCATACCGCCGACAAGGGTGTAGCGGTGGAAAAGGGCAAGCAACCGGTCGTACGCCCACGCCGGGAAAGGCACCTGCCGGAACACCGTCAATGCTTCGGTCTCGCCCATCGCATCGAGAAATTCTTCGAAACTGAGCGGGAAGAGATATCGGTATTCAACGCGTCCCACCGGGAAACTGATCTTGTGGGTGTCCATCATGATCTCAAGGAGCGATCCAGCGCTGATGACAAAAAGTTCCGGCATGAGTTCGTAAAAATAGCGCATCTGTTCAACGGCGCGTGGCGACTGTTGTATCTCGTCGATGAAGAGGAGCGTTCGTGGTCCGCGTTGCGCATTTTTTTCAAGGAATATCCGCTGAACCAGATCGGGTAGCGGCAGGTCGTTGTCGAAGAGTGCCCGATCATTCTTCAGTTCAAGGTTCAGGGCGATAAAAGTGTCGAAAGAGGCGCCGAAAGAGTTGATCGCCGTTGTCTTTCCGACTTGCCGGGCGCCGCGCAGAACCAGCGGCTTCCGATTGGGCGATGATGACCAATCAAGCAACTCATTGTTTATGCGACGATTAAACGACATGGTGCCCCTCTATCTGTCATAGAACATGGGCAATATTCACATATTCTTGTCGCAATGTCAAGGCAATTTTTATGATTTATTGTAACGGATACTAGGCAACTTAAAATATTTATGTCACAAGGCAGGGGCAATTTGACGATATCCGACAAGAAACCGGTCGTCAATGTCATGGTCGTGAAAGGCTGACCGCCTACTTTTTGACCGGCGGCCGTTTTTCTGCTATGATGCCCTGCACGGTTTGTGGAGGAAGTTCATGACGCTCGTGAAGTCGCGCAACAAGGTCATCTTCGGTTGTCTGGGCGGTGTGGCCGAGTATTTCGGCTGGGACCCGACCATTGTCCGGGTCTTTTATGTCCTGCTTTCGATACTGAGCGCCGCCTTCCCCGGCATCCTCGTGTATCTGATCCTTTTCATTCTTATGCCCTCTCCCGACAAGGGGATATAGCGGCGTGCGCTATCAGGATGAACTGAAGAACGGATTCTTTTCGGCCGTCCAGTACGCCGTCGCCGACCGCGACGGACTCGTCGGCGAGAAAGCCGAAGGGCTGACCGCCTTCGAGAACGGGTCGCCGGTGACCGAATGGACGATGTTCGACCTCGCGTCGCTGACCAAGGCGCTCCTCACCGCCCCCGCCTTTTATTTGCTCTTCGATAAAAGCCTCGTGCGGCCGGAGGACACGCTCGACCGCTTCCTGCGCGGCCAGCGGCCGGTGCCGATCCAGCGGCTCCTCAACCACACCTCCGGCTACCCCGCCTACCTCGAGTTCTTCCACGACGACCAGTCGGAAAGCTACGAGCAGCGGCGCGCCTCGGTGCTCGAACGGATCGCGGCGCTGCGCGGCATAGAACCGCCGGTCTACAGCGATCTCAACTTCATACTGCTCGGGTTCGTGCTGGAAAAGATATTCGGCGCGCGGCTCGATATCGTCTGGTCGCGGCTTCTCGACGAATTGAAGTTCCCGCAGGGGCCGATGCTTTTCGCTACCCGTCCGCTCCTCAAACAGCATGTCGCCGCGACGATGTTCTCGCCCGTCCGTATGCGGCTGTGCCACGGCGAGGTCGAGGATGAGAACTGCTGGTACCTCGATTCGGCGGCGGGTCACGCGGGACTCTTCGGGACCGCCGGCACGGTGGCCGTCTACCTGATGAAACTGCTTGAACAGCCGTGGTTCCGGTTCCACCTCGCCAATCTCGGCGGCGCCGGTTTCGACCGTCCGCAGGGGAGCGATTCACAGTATGGTCGCAACGCTCATGCCCGAATGATCGGACACCTCGGTTTCACCGGGACGGCGTTCCTGCTCGATCCGGAGAAGGGGAAGGCGGCCGTGATACTGACCAACCGCACCCATCCCGACCCGAACAAAGAGAACTGGCGTGACCGGATAAAAGCGGTGCGTCAGGAACTGTTCGATACGCTTCTGCCGATCTAGCGACCCGGCTCCCTTTTTTCCTGCATCCAGCGGACCAGTTTGACGATGAGGCGGCGTGGGATGAAGCGCCCGATGGTCGCGAGCAGTTTGTTGTTGAAACCGGGGACCGCGAGTATCGTGCCATCCATCAGCGCGCGGTAGCCGTAGTCGGCGACCTCCGGCGCGGTGGCGACATGGCTCTTCTGGAATATCCGTGAATGGTTGAAGTCGGCGCGCGCGGCGAAATTGGTGTGGACCGGGCCGGGGCAGAGGCAGGTCATCGTGACGCCGGTGCCGGTCAGCTCTTCGGCGACCGCCTCGGAGAACGATATCACGAAGGCCTTGGTCGCATAGTAGACCGCCATGAGCGGGCCGGGCTGGAACCCGGCGACCGAGGCGAGCTGCAGGATGCGGCCGCTTTTGCGCGCCACCATGCCGGGGAGGAAGAGCCGCGTCAGGGTCACCAGCGCCGCGACATTGACCTGCACCATGTCGTCCATCTTCCGCGCGTCGGACTCATGAAAAACGCCGTAGTTGCCGAAACCGGCGTTGTTGACGAGATATTCGACGGCGATGCCGCGCTTTTCTATCTCGTCGAAAAGCCGGTGCGCCTCGCCGGGACGGCTGAGATCGGCCGGGATGACGGTGACGGCGATGCCGTACTTGGCGAGCAGCTCTTCGGCCGCTTTCTTCAGCGCCGTCTCGTCGCGCGCCGTGATGACGATATCTATCTTGTCGGCGGCGAAGCGGTCGAGCAGTTCGCGGCCGATGCCGCTTGAAGCGCCGGTGATGAGGGCGACCTTGTTCATGCTCTCCTCCGTGAAAAGGTTCATGCCAGCATAGAGCAACGGCGTGAAAAAGCAACAGCGGCCCCGTTGTTGATTTCGGCCGAGAGATGCGCTAGAGTCGGCCGGTACGGAGGAGGATCATGGGCGTCGTCACGATCAATGGCCATACGATAGAGCTTTTCTCGTTCGATCTTTGGGAGACGCTCATTTCGGAGGCGGAGGAGCCGCTACGGCAGAAGGAACGGGCCCGGATAATCGCTGAAAAGGTCGGGGTCTCTCCCAACGCGGTGCATGCGGCGATACAGAAGGTATCGAGAGCCTTCACCGAGGTCTACTACCGCGAAGGGCGGACGATGCTGACGCTCGAACGGCTCGAGCTCATCCTTGAACGACTCGGAAGAACGCTGTCGGCCGCGGAGTGCGAAGAGACGGCGCAGCTTCTCAGCGAGGCGTCGCTCACCATAGCGCCGCCGCTTATCGACGGGGCGACGGAGTTCCTCGAATTCCTTAAGAAGAGCGGCGTCACGGTCACGCTGATATCGGACACCGGGTTCAGTCGCGGCCGCGAGATGCGGACCCTGCTCGAACGGCACGGCATGTTGCATCATTTCGATCTCTGCCTCTTTTCCGATGAGGAGGGGGCGGCCAAACCGCGCCGTGAACTCTTCGCGAAGATAGAACAGACCTTCCCGCACATCCCGCCGTCGCGGATGCTTCACATGGGCGACAATCCACTGACCGATATCGCCGGGGCGGAACGGTCGGGTTGGCACACGATACTTTTCCAGCGGAGCGACGAGGTCCGGCGGATCCATTACAGCGACCGGCGCGACCTGCCGCGGGTCGGTTCGTACGCGGAACTCACGGCGCTTATTTCCCCCAAAAATCCTTCTTGACTTGTTTTTTCAGTAGGATACAATCGCTTCATTAGTTGGTGTAACCGAACCATACCATTTTAGGAGGCGTGTCATGACGCGGATGCTGTTCGTGATGGCGTTCTTTGTTCTTCTGTTCAGTGCCTGCACCCCGACCGACGATGAACCGCTCGACACCGAGGTGACCGGCGATCAGGCCGTTACCGGTGATGAGACGGTGACCGGCGACGCCGACGAGCCGGGCGGCGATACGCCGCCGGTCGACGAGGACGGCCTGATGACCGACGATGCGGAGAACGACGGCTGGGTCCCCGATCAGGACAATGCCGCGTGTGAATGGGCCGATCCCGCCGGCGATGACGATGCGGACGGCATACCCAATCAGGTCGAAGGGTGCGGCGACGCCGATCTCGACGGGGCGCCGGACTTCATGGATACCGACGCGGACGGCGACGGCCTGCTTGACTCCGAAGAAGCGGGGAGCAATCCGACCAAACCGGCCAACAACGACGCCGACGAGAAACCCGATTTCCTCGACAAGGATTCGGACAACGACGGCCTGTCGGACAAGGATGAGGGGATCGAGGGGACCGACCCTACCAAAAAGGATACCGACGGCGACGACTCCGACGACCTCGCCGAGATCGTTTATGGTTCCGACCCGACCGATCCGAACAGCACCATACCGGCGGGCCTTTTCTATGTGGTCCTCCCCTACGAGGCGCCCGAGGATGTGACCCGGACGCTGGTCTTCTCGACCGATTTCTCGCGCGTCGATCTCGGCATCATGCTCGACCTGTCGGGCTCGATGGAGCAGGAGCTCAACAACCTGCGCGACGAGATACAGACCAAAATCGTCGAGGGGATACCGGCCCAGCTGCCCGGCGTCGACATCGGTTTCGGCTTCATGCATTTCCAGCATTATCAGCAGAACCTCATGTTCGAGGTCGATCAAATGATGACGACCGACGGCTCGAAGGTGGTCACAGCGGTCAACCAGTACACCGCCGAGGATGTCTGGGGCGGCGTCGAGCCGATGGTCGAGGTGCTCTATCAGGCCTCTACCGGCGAAGGGCTGGTCGCGAACTATTTTCAGGAGGCCTCCTTCGGCGGCGGCTACACGGTGAACGCCATCAACCTGCCGCCGGCCGACTGCACCGGCGAGGCGGGGAGCATCGGCGGCATGTGCGTCCGCACCTTCGCCCTGCCGATATTCATCATGATAACCGACGAGAAATTCCCGACCATCGGGGTGAAGGATACCGCCAGTTGTCCCGCCCAGTCGAGCTACTTTCAGGATCCCGAGGGGTGCTGGGACGCGAACTTCATGGGCCATTCGTTCGATGAGGCGGTCAACGCGATGAACAGCGTCAACGCGAAGTTCATCGGCATCGATTCGGGCTTCAAGTGCGACGGGACGGAGGACGAGAACGGGAACTGCGATTCGACCTATTCGCCGACCGACGAGGCGAAGAACGATTTCCTCGCGGTGGCCGACGCGACCGCGTCGCTCGACGGCGCCGGCAACGCGTTCCTTTACCACACCGCCGATTCGACCGGCAACGGTCTTTCGGACCAGATCGCCGACGCGGTCAAACAGCTGACCACCTTCATCGAGAAGGACATCAACACCGCCGCCGAATCGGACGAGGAGTGCGACGGGGTCAATGCGGCCGCATTCGTCGTTTCGTCGAAACCCAACAAGGCCGAGCCGGTCGACGGTTACGCGACCAAGGACGATACCACCTTCTACAAGGTCCAGCCCGGCACCGATGTCTATTTCGATGTCCATTTCCACAACGATTTCTGCACCAATTCGTCGCCCGATCCGGTCGTCTACAAGGCGCGCATCCGCGTTCTCGGCGAGGGGGCGTTCCTCTCGTCGCGCGAAGTGCAGGTCATCATCCCCGGCTCGCAGGCCGAATGAGCGGCGGAAGTGAACATTCGTAACGGAGAAATGAGATGAAGATACTGAGCCTTGCATTCCTTCTCCTCGCCGCGGCGCAGCTTGCGGCGGCCGATGCCTGCTACTACGGCGCCGGCAAGAGTTGCTGCATGACCCGCGCGGGCGACACCGTCTCCTACCGCGGCGGCACGCCGATGACGCTCACCGGCGAGATGGGTGTCCGGTTCGTTGACGGCACCACCGATGCGGCGCGGCAGAAATTGCTGTCGCTGTATGCGCTCACGCCGGCCGGGACCGTCACCGGGCTACCGCAGTATGTCAAGGTGCGGCTCACGCCCGGCGCCGATGCCTTCGCGATCTCGCGTCGGCTGGTCGACAGCGGCAAGGTCAAGTGGGCACAGCCGGTATGGTTCGAGAAGGCCGAGCCGCTATCGACCACCCCGAACGACACCTATTACGGCGATGCGTGGCATCACCCGATGATCCACAGCCCTGAGGCGTGGGACACGACCACCGGCGACCCGCGATCGGTCGTCGCGATTGTCGATTGCGGCACCGACACGCAGCATCCCGATCTGTTTACCCACATGCTGATGGGGAATAGTTTCGCCGCCGACGAACCCTATGTCGATCCCGATCCGAGCGGAGCCAACCTGCAGGCCTATTCGCGGGCCCACGGCACGGCGGTGGCGGGGGTAGCGGTGGCGACCGGGAACAACGGCTTCGGTGTCGCCGGTGTCTGCTGGAACTGCGGCCTGCTACCGGTCAAATACTTCGGCAACGAGATATTCATCCCCAACGACCGCAAACTCGCGGCGCTCACTTGGACGGTCGACAACGGCGCGTGGGTCATCAACAACTCGTGGCTCATCAATCAGGACAAGGACGATGATGCATGCAAGTTGAACATCCCGTACGACAACTACGCCGGCGAAGCGGTCGCCTATGGTAAGGCCAACGGCCGTGGCGGCCGCGGGACGGTGATGGTTTTCGGCGCCGGCAACTCGGCCTGCGACACGCAGTGGAACGATAACTTCAAGAACCTCCACGGCGAGATCCTCGTGGTATCGGCGCTCCGGTCGACCGGCGACATCACCGACTACTCGAATTATGGCATCTACATCGACATCGCGGCGCCGTCGGGGTTTGATATGGCCGACGACAAGGGACTCGTGACCACCGACTGGACCGCCGTCGGCATGGGCTACAACCCGCACTTCATGAACGACCTGCCCGACCAGAGCTACACCAAATTCTTCAGCGGCACTTCGGGCGCCGCGCCGGTGGTGACCGGTGCGATAGGGCTGATGCTCTCGGTCGCCCCTTACCTGACGCATGCCGAGGTGATCGCCTGTGTCAAGAGTTCGGCGAGCGCCGGGACGCAGGGATGCCAGTACGGCGACGACGAGGAGTGTTACGGCGCCGGCGTGCTTGATGCGCAGGCGATGGTCGAGAATGCCCAGAACGGCCTGTGCGGCGGTACCCCGGAATGCACCCTTCCCGGCGACTGTGGCGAGGGCAAGGAATGCTGGAACGGTATCTGCGTCGAAGGGGGCACGGTGACCGACGACGATGTAATGCCCGACGACGACACCGAAGTGTCCGACCTGTCCGACGGGTCCGAACCGTCCGACGAAACGGTCGCGGAAGATATGGACGCCGTGACCGGGGCTGACGATACAGTTCAACCCGATCAACCGGTGACCGATGAACCGGCTCCCGATACGAACGAACAGAACGATGATACTCCCGGTACCGATGCCATAAATCCCGTCAACGAAGACAACGGTTGCGGCTGTTCGCTTCTCTGAGAAATTTCTTTAAGGGAGGGGAAGATGCGTTCCTTCTTGATCGCGGTCATGCTCTTGACCGGGGCGCCGCTTCTAGCGGCCGATGCCTGCTACTACGGCAACGGCAAAAGCGTCTGCATGGAACGGACGGGCGACACCGTTTCGTTCCGCGGCGGAGAACCGATGCGGCTCACCGGTGAGATGGGCATCCGGTTCCGTGATGGGACGACCGAGCGGATGCGCGATGCCATCCTCAAAAAATACGGTCTGACGCCGGTCGCGGTATATGCCGATTGGCCGGTGTATGTGAAGGTCAAAGTGCCGCAGGGGAGTGACGGTTTCCGGCTGTCGCGTATGCTTGTCGAAAGCGGATCGGTCAAATGGGCGCAACCGATCTGGATACAGAAGGTGGAGTTCCTTTCCACCGTTCCCAACGATACTTTCTACACGGATCAGAGCTGGCACCATGAGATGATACACAGTCCCGAGGCGTGGGACATCACTACCGGCGACCCGCGCGCCGTCATCGCGATAGTCGACACCGGGGTCGATACCCAGCATCCCGATCTCTGGCCGAACCTTCTCATCGGAGCGAGTTTCGTTCCCACCGAGAACTATGTCGACCCGAACATGGGTTCTCTCGCCGGCTATCAGGCGGCGCATGGTACGGCGGTGGCGGGACTCGCCACGGCGAAAGGGAACAACGGCATGGGGGTCGCCGGGGTCTGTTGGGACTGCGGACTTCTGCCCATCAAGTATTCCGGCGGCAGTGAGCTCGGATTCCCGAACGACCGCAAGTTCAACGCTATGAAATGGGCGGTCGACAACGGCGCGTGGGTCATCAACAACAGCTGGAAGATCATGCCCGACACGAAGGAGGACGAGAACGGCTCGCTCTCCTGTATCACGGTCGCTTACGACAACTATGTCACCGAATCGATCAATTACGCGTTTGCCAACGGCCGTGGCGGTCGCGGCACCGTCATTCTGTTCGCCTCGGGCAATTCGGGGTGCACCACCGATCTCAACGAGAATTTCCAGACCGACGATCTGGTCGTCGTTTCGGCGCTCGCCGCGACCGGCGCGATAGACAGTTACTCGAATTACGGGCCGGCGACCGACATCGGTTCTCCGGCCGGATACGATCTCACGATCGATATGCGCGGCCTGACAACGACCGATTCGACCCTTGCGGGAAAGGGGTACAATCCACACTACGCGGGCGATCTGCCCGACCAGAGCTATACCAAGTTCTTCAGCGGCACTTCGGGCGCCGCGCCGCAGGTGACGGCGGCCGTCGCCATGATGCTTTCGGTCGCGCCGTATCTTACGGCGGCCGAGGCGATCGGCTGCCTCAAGTCGTCGGCAAGCGCCCCGACACAGGGATGTAAGTACGGAGATCCCGCGCTCTGCTACGGCGCCGGCGTCCTCAATGTGCAGGCGATGGTCGAGAACGCCAAGAACGGCACCTGTGGAGGGACCCCCGAGTGTTCAGGCCCCGACGACTGCGGCGACGGCAAGGAATGCTGGAACGGTATCTGCGTCGAAGGGGGCACGGTGTCCGACAACGATGTGATACCGGATGATACGATCCCCGATGAGACGGTCACCGATGATCAATTGCCGGATGACCAAATGCCCGATGACCAGACCCCTGACGATCAGCCTGACCTGAGCGAAGCCGAAGGTTCCGATCAGTCAGATCCACCGGATACGACCGTTGTCCTAGATGAGATGGTCACTGACGATGCCATAAATCCGGTGAACGAAGACGACGGCTGCGGCTGTTCGCTGATCTAGAACTATTCCCTAGACATGCTTCTTGACGAAGCGGTGCATGCTCGTCGCCGCGACAAGATAACAGAAGGCGGCGAGGGTGAAGACGAAGGTGAAGCCGTAGGCCATTGCGAGGATGATGGAGAGTATCGAGCTCACCACGCCCGCGACGCCGTTGACCGCCATGGCCCACGGTATGAAGCCGGCGTTCTTCTCGCCGACGATGGTGAGTCCCGTCGGGAAGAAGATGCCCATCATGAAGCCGAGCGGCGCCAATAGCAGGAACGATATGAAGAGACGCATACCGAAGGCGGTATCGAGGAACAGATGGGTGAACCACGGCACCAGCAGCGCGTAGCCGAGGACGAGGAGCGGCATCACGACCGCGAGCGTCTTGAACAGCCGCCGGTCGCCGAGCCGTATGAGGAACCGTTTACTGAACAGCGCCCCGATCCCGGCGGAAAGAAGCAGAATCCCGATGCTCGCCGCTATTGCGTCGGAGGGGTTGCCGAGGAACAGCACGAACTGTTGGATGAGCGCTATCTCGATGAACATGAACCCGATGCCGAGCATCGAGAAATAGAGTATCTGGAGATGCGGTGAATAGGCGCGTTCCTTCGTTCCCATGAAGAAGAGCGGCGCGACGATGAGCAGCAGCGAGAACAGCAGCGACTGGATGAGCGACAGGAATAGGACGAGTATGCCGACCGGCATCTTGTCGACGAGCGATCCGCCGCCGCCCCAATCGGTGGTGAGGAGGTGTTTCAGCGTGTAGTAGTGGAAGAAGAACGGTTTATCGTCGCTGACCGGCGTGATGTCGTACTCGTAGCCTTTCACGAAGGCCGCCTCGGTGCCGCGCGCCACCTCGTCGAAGTAGCGTCCGAACGAGTTCTTTATGTAGTCGGTCCCCTCCGACAGGGAGAAGGGATGTTTTCTGAAGACCGGTTCCCAGTAACCCTCGGGCGCCTCGAAACCGGGGGCGTAGATGATGCGGTTCTTGGGCGATTCGCTGGTCCGCTCTTCTATCTGCGCGATCTCGACGAAGGTGAAGGGGCGGGTCTTGACGAGCACGGCACCCAGCGCGCCGTCGCCGATAACGACGATATGTTTTTCCGGTTCGCTGAAACCCATGGCGCGGAGCACTTCGACCATCTCGGTGCAGAGGCGCAGGGTCTCGCGCGGCGGCCAGAAGAGCCAGCGGATGATGGATACGGTGCCGTCGGGCGAAAGATGGTCGAGATATTCGCGTATGGCGTCGGTCGTGTAAAGGTAGCTTTCGGAAAGGACATAGGCGCCGCTTGAAAGGGCCGTCCAAGTGTCGACCCCCGATAGCTGAATGATGTCGTAGCGGTCGGGGGAACGACGGATGAAACTGCGGCCTTCGCTGTGGACGACGGTCACCCGCGGGTCCTGATAGGGGCGGCCCACATAGTCGGCGTAGTGGTCGCGCGTCACTTCGATCATCGCCTTATTTATCTCGACCCCGGTCACCGCCGCGGCGTCGTTGTGGAGCGCCGTGATGATATCGGTGCCGCCGCCGAGTCCGACCACCAGCACCTTCGGCTTCTCGTGGATCAGGTATGCCGACGAGTAGAGCGACAGGCCGATGCGCGGGTAGTCGAAGGTACCCGGCGTACTCACCGAGGAAAAATCGTAGAGGAGCGTGTAGGCGTCGCCGTCTATCGTGATGACCTTGTTCTTGAGTTCGGGGAAGTAGTTGAAGAACTCCTGCGACCGCTTGTTGGAAAAGACATCGATGCGGGCGACGCGGTCCCACGAGGTCCATTCTATCTTCTGACCGGCGTCGAAGACGCGTCCCATGCCGATCGCCTTGGAGGGGGGCGACTCGATGGGGAACATGACGAACCGTGCCGGGTAGAGAATGATGATGAACAGGGCGATGCATCCGGCGGTCAGCCGCGCGATGCGGTTGTCGGCCGCCGCGGCGAAACAGAAGGCCGCCACGAGCGACGATGAGGCGACGATGAGGATCGCCCCCTCGCCGCCGAACCGCTCCAGCAGGAGAATGACCACGAAGCCGCCGATGGCCGACCCGGTGAGATTCACCAGATACAGCACATTGATCCGTTCCCGGGCGATGCGGAACAGAAGCGATATCACCACTCCGGCGAAAAAGTAGGGGAAGATAAGCGCCATGTAGTAGAGGAACACATAGCCGAGTTGCAGGGCCTTGTCGGCCATGTAGGTGTCCAGCGGGATG
Organism: uncultured Spirochaetales bacterium; assembly: GCA_964412895.1. Lineage (GTDB taxonomy): Bacteria > UBP6 > UBA1177 > UBA1177 > JAKLFG01 > CALMRE01. Next base: position 3,065 of record CAYPQK010000038.1, on the reverse strand, counting down.
CGGACGACGATCGCGAGCGATATCAGCGTCGAAATGCCGAAGAGCGCGGAGTGGAGCGCGAGACTCAGGTAGGGCCGCTCCGGTTCCTTTTTCCGCGTGGCGAGCCAAGTGCCGGCGGCGCTCATCCCCATCATGGCGACCGTGATGACCATGTAGGCCAGATGGTGCCAGAGGGTGAAGGAAAAGATGCGTGTCTGCAGGATCTGCAGGGCGAGTATGCCGACCGATACGAGGAACAGGCCGAAGAGCGCCATGAATTATGCCTCGGTGACCGTGAAATGTTCGCGGTGGATGGTACCGTCGCTTTTCAGTTCGACGGTGATCTTGTGGGTGCGGCACGCCTCCTTGAATTCCTTGCTGAAGGCGTGTTCCAGCATGAAGACGACATCGGGATGCGCCTCGACATGGAACCGCCTTACGCTGTAGAGCTGATTCTGCCGCAGCATCTCGCGCACTATCTTGAAACCGACCGATTCGCGCGACAGGATGTGGGCGGTGCCGCCGCAGTAGGGACACGATTCGGTGAGCGTCGCCAAGGCGCTCTCGCTCGTCCGTTTCCGCGTTATCTGGATGAGTCCCAGCCGCGTGAACTGGTAGACGGTGTTCTTGGCGGGGTCGCGTTCCAGCGCCATCTCAAGCGCCCGGATGACCTTCATGCGGTTGTTGTGGTGCCGCATATCGATGAAGTCGACCACAATGATGCCCGCGATGTTGCGCAGGCGGAGCTGGTAGGCTATCTCGTCGGCCGCCTCGAGATTGGTCTTGAGGACCGTCTGTTCGAGCGAGCCGTGGCCGAGGAATTTGCCGGTGTTGACATCGACCACCGTGAGCGCTTCGGTTTGTTCTATGTAGATGAAACCGCCGCTTTTCAGCCACAGTTTCTTGCCGAGCGTCTTGTCGATCTCGGCCTCGATGCCGTAGTATTCGAAGATGGGGTAGGGAAGCTCATGCAGGCGCACCGAAGATTTCCGTTCGGGGATGAAGGCCGCTACATATTTGAGCGCCTCGTCGTGGTCCGCCTTGTCGTCGCAGATGATGTCGCCGAGGTCGTCGGTGTAGGTGTTCTTTATCGCCTCGACCACCGGGCTGACCGCTTCGGAGATGAGCTCCTCGTTCTTTCCCTTCTTGAAGTTGTCCTGCACCGTGCGCCACTTTTTGATGAGCTGGACGATCTCGCGTTCGACTATCTGGCGCGAAGCCGAACCGGCCATCGTGCGGATGATGACGCCGTAGCCCTTGTCGACCGTTCTCCGGGCCAGTTCCTGCAGGTCGCGCCGGATCTCGGGGTCGGTTATCTTTTTGGATACGCCGGTGTGGCGGATGGTCGGCATGAGGACCGCGAACCGGCCGGTGAGCGTCGCGTGGGTGGTGAGGCGCGCCCCTTTCTGCCCGATCGGCTCCTTGATGACCTGCACGATGATCTGTTGGCCTTCCTTGACATATTCGGGGACCGGCGCGGCGGCGGCGGGGGCCGATCCGTCGCTCCCCTCCTCTTCCTCGTCGTCGTCCTTCAGGTTCCGTTCGAACTCTTCGTAACTGATATCCTGCCGCAGGTCGCGCAGATAGATGAAGCCGGTCCGCTCATGGCCGAACTCGACGAAGGCCGACTGCATCCCGTGGACGATGCGTTTGACGGTGCCGCGGTAAATATTGCCCAGACAGTTCTGATCGCTCGTGCGGAACAGCGAGAATTCGACGAGCTGTCCCTCCTCGAGGATGGCCATCCGTTTCTCGCCCGGTATCGAATTGACTATGATGCGACGATCCATATCAGCCGGCCACCACGGGACTTTTCTGCCGCATGAAGCGGATCGGTTTATCGGTCTTGATCTCGCCGAGTTCCTTCTCTATCTCGTCGAGCATGCTCGGCTTCATGTGGAACACCCATACCGGTACATTGCGGTTCACCAGCGCCAGTTCCGCTTCAAGATCGTTCGGCGTCAGGTGCTTGGAGTTCTTCGCGATGCCGGCGAGCCGGTTGGGGAACGAGGTCTCCCAGCAGAGGGCGCGGAGGTTCTCCTCGGCGTTGAGGGCGTCGATGAACTTCCCGCACCGGTGAGTGTCGCCCGAGTAACCGATGCTGACGCCATTCTTGCGCAGGATGAAGCCGACCGATTCGACCACATGATTCACCTCGATGGGGAGCAGTTCGATCCCGTCGACGGTGAAGGGTTTTTCGAACTCGAAGTATTCGAAGGTGATGGTCGGGGTCCCTTTGCCGGGAAGTTTCGTGAAATCGGGCCAGATGAGGTCGTTGAAGATATGTTTCTGTATCTGTTCGGCTATCGTCCGGGTGGTGTGGATGGTGAAGGTGTTGAAGCCGTAGGAGAGCATGAAGTCGGCGAGCGTCGGAAGGTCCTTGATGTGGTCGAAATGACTATGGGTGATGACGACATGCTTTATCTTGAGCAGCTCGACCTTGGACATGTTCGACAGTATCGCCCCGGCGTCGATGATGGTCGACGGGGAGATGCGCATCGAGATGCACTTCTTTTCTTCAAGGTCACTGCCGTAACAGCCGAGCGGGAGAACCGTGAGCATAGGAACCATTCAAAAAAAATTAGGCCATACTATATTGGTGGGGAAGAGATGTCAAGAAAAGGCAAGGAGCTTCAAGAGTTCTTCCGATGAGAACGGTTTGGCGATGAAGGAAAGTCCGAGTTGCGCGATACGGTCGCGTTCCTTGTCGGGCAGGGTTTCCCAAGTGTGGCCGCTGGCGATGACGATGCGCACCGCCGGGTCGTTGCGCCGTATCGCGGCGGCCAGTTCGGTGCCGCTCATCAGCGGCAGGCCGAGGTCGATGACGACGGCCGAGAACCGTTTCCCTTCCTTCAGGTGGTCGAGCGCCTGCCGCGCATCGGTCGCCACGGAGATATCGTACCCCAACATCCGGAATATGTCGGCATAACATTCAACGATGGTGGCGTCGTCATCGACAAAAAGGATGTTCTGCACCGCTGTCCCCCAATCCGGTGAACGATTCGTTCACAATCATATGGTGCGCTCCGGGCGGTGTCAACCATTTTTTACGACCGCTTCCGGTAAACAAAAAAGTTGACAACCTT
>CAYPQK010000037.1:23301-27244 GCA_964412895.1 uncultured Spirochaetales bacterium | reverse complement strand
GACGACGGTATCAACGATAGCCTTTATGGCCACTGCAATGCCGGGTGCAAGACCGGGCTGGCGGCTGTTTGCGGTAACGGGGTCGTCGAAACCGCATACGGCGAGAACTGCGACGACGGCATCAACAACGGCAACTACGGCAATTGCAATATCGGCTGCAAGGACGGCAGGGCATCCTACTGCGGCGACGGTATCGTCGATACCGAATTCCTCGAAAATTGCGACGACGGCGTCAATGACGGCACTTACAATCACTGCAACCCCGGGTGCATCTCGGGATGGGCGGTGCGGTGCGGCGACGGCGTGATAGACACGCTCGCGGGAGAGAACTGCGACGACGGACTCAACGACGGCTCCTATGGGAAATGCAATCCCGGCTGCGCCACCGGCAGAACGGCTTGGTGCGGCGACATCGTCGTGCAATCATCTTATGAACAGTGCGACAACGGCACCAACAACGGCGACTACGGCACCTGCGATCCCGACTGTTCCTTCGCCCCGCGCTGCGGCGACGGGCTTATTCAGGCGCTCGATGGCGAGAACTGCGACGACGGCGTCAACGACGGCTCCTATAACCATTGCAATGTCGGGTGCCAGACCGGAAAGACCATCTGGTGCGGCGACACCATCCTGCAGGCCGGTAACGGCGAAGAGTGCGACAATGGCGTCAACAACGGCGACTACGATACTTGCGATCCCGACTGCACCTTTGCCGCGCACTGCGGCGACGGCGCCGTTGACGATCTGTTCGGCGAGAACTGCGACGACGGCGTCAACGACGGTTCCTATAACAAATGTAACCCCGGCTGTACGACCGGCATGACCACCTACTGCGGCGACGGCATACTGCAGGCGGCCGACGGTGAGAACTGCGATACGGTGATCAACGACGGCGCCTATAACAAGTGCAACCCCGGCTGTACGACCGGCATGACCGCCTACTGCGGCGACGGCATCCTGCAGACAGGCAACGGCGAGAACTGCGACGACGCGGTCAACGACGGCACTTACAACCACTGCAATGTCGGGTGTAAGACCGGCAGAACGATCTGGTGCGGCGACGCCATCGTGCAGGCGGCCGACGGCGAGAACTGCGACGACGGCCTCAACGACGGGGCCTACAACCATTGTCTGCCCGGCTGTAGCGCGGGACCGGGCCCCCGGTGCGGCGATGGCATCGTACAGACGACCGACGGCGAGAATTGCGACGACGCGGTCAACGACGGCTCCTACGGGAAATGCAATGTGGGCTGTAAGAACGGCATGGCCATTCACTGCGGCGACGGCGTGGTACAGACGCTGAACGGCGAGAACTGCGACGATGCGGTCAATGACGGCTCCTACGGGAAATGCAACCCCGGCTGTCAGACCGGCAAGGCCACTTGGTGCGGCGACACCATCGTGCAGGCGGACGAAGAAGAATGCGACAACGGCACCAACAACGGCACTTACGGCACCTGCAAAAGCGACTGTACCTTCGCCCCGCGCTGTGGCGACGGTATCGTGCAGTCGGCATACGAACAGTGCGACGACGGCGTCAACAGCGGCGCCTACGGCACCTGTAATACCAACTGCACCCTGCCCGAACGGTGCGGCGACGCCATCGTACAGGCGGGAGAAGGCGAGAACTGCGACGACGGCGTCAACGACGGCTCCTACAATAAGTGTAACCCCGGTTGTAAGACCGGCATCGGCCTCCGTTGCGGCGACGGCATCGTGCAGGGATCGGACGGCGAGAACTGCGACGACGGCGTCAACGACGGCTCCTACGGGAAATGCAACCCGGGCTGTACGACCGGTATCGGGCTGTACTGCGGCGACGGCATCGTGCAGGCGGCCGACGGCGAGAACTGCGATGACGGTCTCAATGACGGTTCCTACAGCAAGTGCAACCCCGGCTGTAAGACCGGCATGACCACTTATTGCGGCGACGACATCGTGCAGACGGCCGACGGCGAGAACTGCGACGACAGCGTCAACGACGGCTCCTACGGGAAATGCAACCCCGGCTGTATGTCCGGTCTGGGCGCCGCCCATTGCGGTGACGGCATCGTGCAGACGGAAGAGGGCGAAGACTGCGACGATGCGATCAACGACGGCTCCTATGACCGCTGCAACCCCGGCTGTCAGACCGGTATCGGAATGTACTGCGGCGACGGCGTCGTGCAGGCGGCCGACGGCGAGAACTGCGACGACAGCGTCAACGATGGTTCCTATAATAAGTGCGCTCCCGGCTGTCAGAGCGGGCTGGGACTCCGTTGCGGCGACGGCATCGTGCAAACGGCCAACGGCGAGAACTGCGACGATATCGTCAACGACGGTTCCTATAACCATTGCAACCCCGGATGTCAGACCGGCATCGGTCTTCACTGCGGCGACGACATCGTGCAGGCGGCCGACGGCGAGAACTGCGACGATGCGGTCAACGACGGCTCCTACGGTCATTGCAACAGCGGCTGTAAGACCGGCTTGGGTCCGCGCTGCGGCGACACGCTCGTGCAAACCGTCGAAGGCGAGAACTGCGACGATGGGCTCAACGATGGATCATACGATAAGTGTAATCCGGGCTGTATGACCGGCATCGGGCTGTACTGCGGCGACGCCGCGGTGCAGGCGGATAACGAAGAATGTGACAACGGAACCAACAGCGGCGCCTACGGCACCTGCAATTCCGACTGCACTCTTGCGCCGGCATGCGGCGACAGCACTATCGACTCCTTCTACGGGGAACAGTGCGACGACGGCACCAACAACGGCGACTACGGCACCTGCGATCCCGACTGCAAACTGCCGGAACGGTGCGGCGACAACATCGTGCAGGCCGCTGAAGGCGAGAACTGCGACGACGGCGTCAATGACGGAACCTACAACAAGTGTAAGCCGGGATGCGCATCGGGTATGGGACCGATATGCGGCGACAGCACCGTCGACACCGCCTATTTCGAGAACTGCGACGACGGCGTCAACGACGGCACCTATAACCACTGCAAGACCGGCTGTAAGAACGGTATGGCGCCTCACTGCGGCGACACTATCGTGCAGACGGCCGACGGCGAGAACTGCGACGACGGCGTCAACGACGGCTCCTACGGTCACTGCAACCCCGGCTGCACTACCGGCAAGGCCCCCTACTGCGGCGACGGTGTCATTCAGGCGGCCGACGGCGAGAACTGCGACGACGGCCTTAACAACGGCGACTACGGCCACTGCTACCCCGGCTGTCAGAACGGCATGGCACCCCACTGCGGCGACGGCGCGGTCGATACCGAATACGGCGAAGATTGCGACGACGGCGTCAACGACGGCACCTATAATCACTGTCTCCCCGGCTGCATATCGGGCTGGGCGGTCCGTTGCGGCGATTCGGTGATAGATGTCGCCGAAGGAGAGAACTGCGACGACGGCGTCAACGACGGCTCCTACAGCTATTGCAATATCGGCTGCAAGACCGGGCGCGCGGCCTACTGCGGAGACACCATCGTACAGACCGATCACGAACAGTGCGACAACGGCGTCAACAACGGTTCGTACGGCACCTGTAATGCCGATTGTTCTCTCGCCCCGCGTTGCGGCGACGGCATCATACAATCGGCAGAAGGGGAGAACTGCGACGATACCGTCAATGACGGCACCTACGGTCACTGTAATACCGGGTGCAAAACCGGTATGCCCACCTACTGCGGCGACACGATCGTGCAGACGCTTGATGGCGAGAACTGTGACGACGGCGTCAACGACGGCACCTACAACCACTGTGAGCCGGGATGTATGTCGGGCATGGGACCGGTATGCGGCGACAGCACCGTCGACACCGGATACGGAGAGAACTGCGACGACGGCCTCAACGACGGCTCCTACGGCCACTGCAATCCGGGCTGTATCACCGGACTGGGAGAGCACTGCGGGGATGGTGTGGTACAGACGCTGAACGGCGAGAACTGCG
>CAYPQK010000037.1:22022-23201 GCA_964412895.1 uncultured Spirochaetales bacterium | reverse complement strand
ACGACGGCGTCAACGACGGCTCCTACAACAAATGTAATCCCGGCTGTCAGACCGGTATCGGGCTCCGTTGCGGCGACGGCATCGTGCAGGCGGCCGACGGCGAGAACTGCGACGACGGCGTCAATAACGGTTCTTACGGAAAGTGCAACCCCGGGTGCAAGACCGGCATGACCACTTGGTGCGGCGACACCGTTGTACAGAGCATCAACGGAGAGAACTGCGACGACGGCATCAATGACGGCACCTACAACCATTGTAACGCCGGGTGCAAGACCGGCATGACCACTTGGTGCGGCGATACCATCGTACAACCGGCGAACGGTGAGAACTGTGATGACGGCGTCAATGACGGCTCCTATAACAAATGCAACCCCGGTTGTCAGACCGGTATCGGGCTCCGGTGCGGTGACGGCATCGTGCAGGCGCTCAACGGCGAGAACTGCGACGACGGCGTCAACGACGGCTCCTACAACAAATGTAATCCCGGCTGTCAGACCGGACTGGGGCTTCGTTGCGGCGACGGCATCGTGCAGGCGGTTAATGGAGAGAATTGCGACGATGGCGTCAATGACGGCTCCTATAACAAATGCAACCCCGGTTGCGCTACCGGCATCGGACTGTACTGCGGTGACGGCATCGTGCAGGCGGCCGACGGCGAGAACTGCGACGACGGCGTCAACGACGGCTCCTACAACCATTGTAACGCCGGGTGCATGACCGGAAAGACCACTTGGTGCGGCGACACCATCGTACAACCGGCGAACGGCGAGAACTGCGATGACGGTGTCAACGACGGGACCTACAACAAATGTAATCCCGGCTGTCAGACCGGTATCGGGCTCCGCTGCGGCGACGGCATCGTGCAGACCGCCGACGGCGAGAACTGTGACGACGGCGTCAACGACGGTTCCTACAACCACTGTAACAGTGGCTGCAAGACCGGGATGACCACTTACTGCGGCGATACGGTCGTGCAGACCGCCGACGGCGAGAACTGCGATGACGGTCTCAACAACGGATCTTACGGGAAGTGTAACCCCGGATGTAAAACCGGCATGACCACCTACTGCGGTGACGGCATCGTGCAGACCGCCAACGGCGAGAACTGCGATGACGGTCTCAATGACGGAACCTACGGCCACTGCAACGCCGGATGTCAGACCGGTATGACCACCTATT
>CAYPQK010000037.1:0-21922 GCA_964412895.1 uncultured Spirochaetales bacterium | reverse complement strand
GCGGCGATACCATCGTGCAGACCGCCGACGGCGAGAACTGCGACGACGGCGTCAATGACGGCTCCTACAACCATTGTAATACCGGATGCATGACCGGAAAGACCACTTGGTGCGGCGACATCATCGTGCAGACCGCCGACGGCGAGAACTGCGACGACGGCATCAATGACGGAACCTATAACCACTGTAAGCCCGGCTGTATGAGCGGTATCGGCCTGCGCTGCGGCGACGGCATCGTGCAGGCGGCCAACGGCGAGAATTGCGACGACGGCGTCAACGACGGCACCTACGGCCATTGCAACGCCGGGTGTCAGACCGGCATGACCACCTATTGCGGCGATACCATCGTGCAGACCGCCGACGGCGAGAACTGCGACGACGGCGTCAACAATGGCACTTACGGAAAGTGCAACCCCGGGTGCAAGACCGGCATGACCACCTATTGCGGCGACATTATCGTGCAGACGGCCGACGGCGAGAACTGTGACGACGGCCTTAACGACGGCTCCTACAACCACTGTAACAGTGGTTGCATGACCGGCATGACCATCTGGTGCGGCGACTTGATCGTGCAGTCGGGAAACGGCGAGAACTGCGACGACGGCGTCAATAACGGCTCCTACAACACCTGCGAACCGGGCTGCAGCTCCGGCATGGGACCGGTCTGCGGTGACGGGACTGTGGATACCGCCTATTTCGAGAACTGTGATGACAGTGTCAACGACGGCACCTACGGCCATTGCAACGCCGGCTGTTTCACCGGCATGGCGTCTCACTGCGGTGACGGCGTGGTCGATCTGCTCGACGGCGAGGATTGCGACGACACCGTCAACGACGGCTCCTACGGCCACTGTAACGCCGGGTGTCAGACCGGTCTGGCCTCTTTCTGCGGCGACAACACCGTGCAAACGGTCGACGGCGAGAACTGCGATGACGGCATCAACGACGGTTCTTACGGGAAGTGTAATCCCGGCTGTAAGACCGGCATGACCACTTGGTGCGGCGACATCATCGTGCAGACCGCCGATGGCGAGAACTGCGACGACGGCCTTAACGACGGCTCCTACAACCACTGTAACGCCGGGTGTCAGACCGGAAAAACCATATGGTGCGGCGACAGCATCACGCAACCGGCCAACGGCGAGAACTGCGACGACGGTCTCAATGACGGCACCTATAACCACTGTGAGCCGGGATGCGCATCGGGCATGGGACCGATATGCGGCGACGGCACCGTCGATACCGGATACGGCGAGAACTGCGACGACGCCGTCAACGATGGCTCGTACGGTCACTGCAACGCCGGGTGTAAGACCGGCATGACCACTTGGTGCGGCGACACCGTCTTACAACCGGCGAACGGCGAGAACTGCGACGACGGCCTTAACGACGGCTCCTACAACCACTGTAACAGTGGTTGCATGACCGGCATGACCATCTGGTGCGGCGACTTGATCGTGCAGTCGGGAAACGGCGAGAACTGCGATGATGGGGTCAACAACGGTTCTTACGGTCACTGCAACGCCGGGTGTCAAACCGGCATGACCACTTGGTGCGGTGACACGATAATACAAACGGGTGATGGCGAGAACTGCGACGACGGCGTCAACGACGGGTCATACAATCACTGCAATCCCGGCTGTATGACCGGCCTCGGACTCCGCTGCGGCGACGGCATCGTGCAGGGGGAGAGCGGCGAGAACTGTGACGACGGCGTCAACGACGGCTCCTATAACCATTGCAACGCCGGATGCCAGACCGGCATGACCACTTACTGCGGCGATGGGAACATTCAGTCCTCGGAAGGAGAAACCTGCGACGAGGGAATCGACAACGGACTGTATGGCGGTATCTGCAACGCGACCTGTAATGGACCGGCCCCCTATTGCGGCAACGGTATCGTCGACAAGGGCTTTGAGTTTTGTGACGGAAATACGGTCAATTGCAGTGGTGACATCAACCCCGGCTACACCGGTGGCACCGCAGAGTGTCTCAACGACTGTTCAGGTTTTGATCTTTACTACTGCGTCGGTTTTGTTCCGTCCGACAAGATCCCTTCTTCCGACCAGACGCTGTGTTATGACAACACCGGGGACATGAGTTGCCCCGCGAGCGGCAGTGCATTTTACGGTCAGAACGCCCAGTACGACTATGGAGGAAAAACTTACAAGCTCTCTGGAGAAGTGCCGGAAGAATTGGTAAGCGTCATGAATCTCTTTTGGCAACGAACCCTGCCGGCGACCTACAGCGGTTGTACTGCGGGAGCTCCCGCCGGATCGCTGTGCACCTACGCGGAGGCGGTCGATTACTGCAACGGTCTGACATACGGGACCTACGACGATTGGATATTGCCCACCGCTATGCAAAGTGCGCTGATCGTTCAGTACGACCTGAACGATGCGGCAGTGAACGGTACTTACTTCACCGATATCGCCGCTGACCTCTACTGGACCGCCACAACGGCCGGCGGTGACGCATTCACGGTCGACTATCTGGATGGATCGCTCGCCCTGACCACCGCCACCGAAGGACATCCGGTCCAGTGTATGCGCGGCACCTTTGCATATGCGCCGGTCTTCACCGAGATAACGGTTTCCGGCGATGTCTCGATTAAGGATGATTTCACCCGGCTGTACTGGACCAAGACCACCGGAAGCGGAAAGAACTGGGAACAGGCGCTCGCCTACTGTGAAGGACTTGACTACGGCGACATGACCAGTTGGCGCCTGCCCAACATCAACGAACTGCAATCAATATTTGATCGTTCGCTCACCGACCCGGCGACCGCGTTCCCCGACATGACCTCGCTGGTACTCTGGAGTTCCACGACGGCCGACGCCGCTCCGGCGGAGGCGTGGCAGGTCGATCTCTTCTATGGAGAGACCGTATCGGCGGCAAAAACAGGTACCGCCTCGGTTATCTGCGTCAGATAGTCCCGGGCCGATCTTTCGGACCACCTGCAACCAGCAGATATATGATCACGGCGGGTGCCGTCACGAACAGATAGAATCCGTACACCGCAACAGACAGGAAGAGCCGATTCTCGGTCGTCCGCTGGTAGTGCCAGTAACCGGACGCGGTGCCGGCCGCCTCCACCGCGAAGACGCTCAACAGCAGAAGAAGATACCACAGTACGGCCATCAACGGGCGCCAGCGGCGGATCGGCCGTATCAGGAAGCGTGTCAGGCGGTAGAGGAAAAAGGCGTAAAGTCCGCTGAACAGAACGATGGCGACCGGGAAATCGGATCCGGGAAAGGCCCAAAGCGTCGCGGGGTAGACGGTCCCCTCGGCGGCGAAGAGTGTCCGGTTGATCAGTTCTGCCGCCGCCGAAAAGGGCGCGGCCGCCAGAGGAATGATAACTCCGGCGGAGCGGCGATCGATCCGGAAGGCGCGGACGACGACTATGACCCACACGAGCAGAACGAGCGGTTCTATGATGAAGCAAGCCGGTGTCATAAAGAACGCTCCATCAGATAGGCCGCTCCGGCTAGGAAGAACACTGCCCGGTAGAGCCGGCGATGCGACAGATGGCGGGCGGTCGTGACGACACCGAACAGCAAGAGAAACGAAGAGGCGACATGCACCGCGGAGGCGACAAGGAACGGCGCGAATGAGGCGGCGACGGGAAGCAGGGCAAGATAGACAAGCGCCGCGAGCGCGAGCAGAGCGTGAAATATGCGCCATTTCCGGGCGCCGAAACGGACCGCGCCGCTGAGAATGCCGGCTGCGCGGTCGGCGTCGTGATCTATCAGTTCGTGGTTGACATGGCCCGCCGCGAGCAGGGCTCCGAAATAAAGCGACAGGGTCAACGACCCGCGCCCGACCTCCCGGAAAAGCATCCAGCCGGTCTGGAACTGGGTCACCCCTATGACGAGGTGCAGTACCGTGCCGGCGACGGGAAGATACTTCGCCCCGTAGCGGGGAAAAGAATAGGCGACCAGCAGCAGGAAAAGCGCCGCCGACCAGAGGAGGGCGCGGACATCGACAACTATCAGGATAAGCGTCGCACCCCCGAACGCCACGGCCGAAAGGGTCGCGTAGCCCCGCTCCGAACCGAGGCTCCCCGACGCGAAGCGCGGGTTGGCACGGTCGTCGCGCAGACCGGCCCAGCTGTTGAACGCGTATATCGACACGATGACCAGATAGGATGCTAAAAAGAACAAAAGCGCACGCGGCGACCATACTGCGGCGGGGTCGGTGACGGCGAATAGCGATCCGACAAAGGTGAAACCGGCGACGACCAGCGCCTCGGGAAGCCGGTACCGGCGAAGAATGCCCATCGCGTTCATCATAGTCATCATCGCAACCGGAACGCGGCGACCGTCGGACCGTCAAAGACCTTTTCCAGCAGCGGCGAAGAATCGATCTGCTGAAAGGTCATCGTGTCGCGCGGCAACCCCATGTTCTTGTGGTAGACCAGAACGGTGACCCCGTACCGCTTCAACTCCCCGAACGCTTCGGGGTCGGGCAGGCGGGCCGTCCAGTACTGGTAGATCATACGCGGCGTCGGGAAGTATCCGTTGAGTCCGCTGATCGTCGATCGATGATGCCGGGACTGCCAGTAGAGGTAGATGATCTCGCGGTTATACTGAAAGATGTTGTCCCAACTGCTCGTGAACATCGACATTTCGCGCACCCGCAGTTCCGGCCGGTCGGGCCGTTTGGTCACCAGTTCGCGCGGATCGGCGTCGCGCCAGGCATCGGGATCCTCGAAACGCATGTTGAACGCGGTGGGAAGATCGAGGAATACCTCTCCGGCGTCCGTGGCGACGGCGAACTGCGCGTAGTCGGCCGGTATATCGATATACGCGGCGACCGGCCACGCCTTGAAGGGGATCGGTATATTCTCGACGCCGTGCACGATGAAGACCGCGGCGACGGCGGCATAGGCGGCGGCCCGTTTCTTTTCGACGAAACGGCGGAAAAGGCGGTCGAACGACAGTCCGGCGCACAGCGACAGGGCGAAAAGCACCAGAAAATAGGCGCGGTTGGTGACGCGCAGGTAGGAAAGTATCGGTACCCCAGGTGTAGAACGGATAGAGCGGCGCGGGCGGCAGTATCTTCGCCTGCGGATGATATATCAGATTGGGACCGAGCGCGAATATCAGACCGAACGATGCGATGAGGATGAACAGGAGCCGCCGTCCGTTCCACTGCATCATGCCGTAGAGGCCCAGCGCGACGACCAACAGGCCGATGAGGTTGCGGTGCCGCACGAACCCCCAGTTCTGCGGGAGATCCACCAGTCCGCCGTAGAGCAGGTTCTCGGGAAGCGCGGCGATAAAGTCGAACGGCATGAGCGAGGTCATCTGCGCGGTATAATACTGACCGAAAGGATCGATTATGTTCAGATGCAGTTTCGACCAGAGATAGAATCCGAAGAAAGGGACCGTCATCAGCGCATACAATCCCGCCGCCCCGGCGAACGCGCGATAAGGAGTCAGGCAACTTGTGCGCCTGACCCCGCCCTCGCGCCGATACCAGCAATAGAGAACAATCGCCGCCAGCAGCAGCGTTTGATAGATGAACACATACAGCGAGAAGTATACCTGCGCCCCTCCCAACAGCGCCACGGCGAAGAACCGGCGCCGGGAACCGCGCTCCATCGCCTCCCAGAGCAGGCGTGCGGCGGTGAGCGGTATGAAGTAGAAATAAATGATGCTGTCGTCGATATGGGCGAAGAACATATTGGAACAGGCAAAGGCGTATCCGGCGAACAGCGCGCCGGGCAGCGGCGGCATGAATTGTTCCGCGAACCGGTACGCGGCGAACGCGGTAAGGGCGAAAATAAGTGTCAGATAGAGATAGTAGGCCCAAAGATCGTTAAGCCCGATGGCCTTGCACAGCAGAAAAAGGGCCGCGCACCCGGGCGAGGCCTCGCCGTAGGAGAATATCTGCGGCACCGGGTACATCGCCATGCCGATGGAAGGATCGAATAGGCGCTCGAAGAAGAGCAGATACTGGTTGGATATCGCCACGACCAGCCACGAATCGCAGTTGCCGGGGAACGAATTCTTCAGCGGGAACTGCAGGAAAAGGAGTCCGAAGAACACCGCGTAGAGGATGAATACCGCCGCGCCGCGCCGCATGACTACAGCCTCACCGGCAAGAACAGCACGCCCGCCATGAGCAGCAGCGCGAACAGGGCGAACCAGAGCGCATATATCTTCGCGGCTGCCGGAACGGTGCGGTCGGTCAGAAGTGACGGCGCTACGGAAAGCCAGAAGACCGGCAGGACGATCACCGCCATGTCGGGCGCCATGAGCGGCCGGTCGTGACGCGGCGCAATGAGATATTCAAAAAGAAGATAGACCGCGCAGAACAGGAACCCCGGCAGTATCGTGCGCCGCCACGGAACACTGCGGCGGAGCCACTCTTTGAGCTCGGGCAGGAAAAGCAGTCCCGACAGCACGACGATGCCGCTCAGGAACTGGAGCGCGTAGAACTGCTGGGCGCGGAACATCGCCGTGAACCGCCACACCGCGTCGTGACTTTCCTCGACCGAGAACCAGCAAAGTCCGGCCGAAAGGAAGGCGCCGTAGAAGGCTACAACGGTGTTGAGTACCGTTTTCGGGACGCTGCGAGAAAAGTACCACGAGATGGTTATCGTACCGACCAGCAGCGTGAACAGTTCGGGAAACATCAGGAAATTCTTCTCGTGCCCGTAATGGAGCGTCAGCAGTTCGCGCGCTATCTCCATCGGTTCTTGGGATACCAGATAGTTGAGCTTGAACGGATGGCCGAAAAATACCGCGTAGACCGGCGGGATGAAAAGTATCATGCCGCCGAGCGACAGATACATCAGTTTCCCGAACGGCGCGCCGAGCAGGCGCCGGTAGCAGGCCGCAAAAAACAGGAACACATAGGTGTACCAGAGGAAGCGGTGCACCGCCACGACCGGATTATTATTGTCGGAAAGTATCCGCATCTCGACGAAGACCCGGCCGGCGGCGAACAGTTCGAACACCCCGAACAGCATCAGCATCCGCCACGGAAACGCGATCCGCTCCCACCGCGTCAGAAATGCGGTCAACATCAGGCACGGCCCCCCAGCATATCGACGATCGCCATAACTCCGGTGACGCACAGCGCCGCCACGGCGGTCCGTATCAGCCGAGTATACAGGAATGCAAAGGATTTCTCAAGCGGATGGTAGGCCCGGGTATAGATAAGCGTCGCCGCGAGGAATAGCGGCACCGGCAGTACCAAGAAGCGCCCGGCAAGAATGAGCGCCGCGCCGCCCGACGCCAGCAGGAAAAGCGATAGGCCCCAGAGCGCTTCGGGCGACAATACCGCGCGGATGGAGCGGCGGCCGGCGGCCGCGTCGCCCGCCGCATCGCCGAGATCCTTGAAGATCGTCACCCCCGCCGCCAACAGGATGAACGACAGCCCGAGCGGAAGCTGCGTCGCATCGCCGGTGATGAAGAACGGGTGTATGATCCCCCACGCCGTGAGTCCCGCCGCGACCAACGGTCGGTCCTTGAACCGGAAGGGGGCGACGGAGTAGAGCGTACCGAGCAACGGGATGAGGAGCGCGAGAAAAAGCGCCGTCCCGCGGAATAGGCTCAGACTCCCGGCGACCGCGAGCGCCAGCAGGAACGCCGCGTATATCCGGGCCTGCCGCATCGTCACCCGGCCCGACGGCAACGGCCGTTCGGGGTGGTTGATCGCGTCCTCGACCCGGTCGGTGATCGCGTTGAGCGCATAGACATAATGGTAGAGGATCAGCGCGATGAACGCGGCGACGCCGACATCGCGCATATCGAAAGAACCGTGTGAGAAATAAGGACCGGCAAGCGCCGTCAGAAAAGTTATGAAACAGACATCAAGACGGTAGAGTCTGAGGAGCGCGGTCACTTGCGGACGCACCGCGGGAAGGCGGTACCGGCATTCTCGACGACGATGAAGATGGCGGGATCGTAGAAATTGAGCACCCACCGTTCGCTGTTGCCCCCTTCGACCGGCGAAGTGGACCAGTGGGGACCGCAGAACAGGTTGCGCCATGCCGGTTCCCAGTAGCAGCCGCCGGGTCCGGTACCGGTCCCTTTGTTCTCATTATGGGCGCAGGGATGATCGTTGTCGTCCTTCGCCCCTTTCTCCTTGCAGGGATATTCGAGACACTTCTTGGTCACCTTGCAGCGGCCGCCCCACTCAAGGTCGGGGTAGCCCTCGACGATGGTGCGCAGTTCGTCGATGGTCGGCAGGCGCCAGTCGTCGAAACCGGCCCATTCGAGTTCGTCGCAGTACTGCTGCGCCTTGTCGCTGGTCAACTGTTTGAGGTAGGTGATGACATTGCCGTCCTCATAACTCTGCCACATCAGTTCGGTCACTTCGCCGACGACGACCTCGTCGCCGTCGACGATCTGCGCGGTAAAGGTCTCCTTCTCCTGAGGCTCGTCGCCGCACGCCGCGACGAACAGGGCGGCCACAACCAGCATCATGCCGTACAAAAAGAGGTGTCTCATGTGTTCTCCTGCGGGATGTCCGTGGGTCTGTGGAACGAAGGTCTACTCGTCCTCAAGATTGTTGTTCCGGGTCTCCCAGATCATGTTGAGGTACTCGCCGACCTTTTCCGATATGAAGCGGATGATATGGAGATCGTCCTCGTCGAACGAGGAGCTTTCGGTCTTGTTGATGAGTTCGATCATGCCGAAGGTGAGGTTGTTGTAGGCGATGGGCGAAGCGACGATGGATTTGGTCGGATACCCGATCTTCTCGCTGATATCCTTGAAGAAGCGCGGATCCTTCTGCACATCCGATACGGCGATGAGCACATTGTTGAGCGCCGAGAACCCGGCGATCCCCTGCCCCATCGGCAGTTTGAGCCCCTTGACGCCGCCCGCTTTCGGGCCGCGGCAGGCGACGAAGGTCAGTTCGCGCGCGGCCAGCGGCGCGATGGCCACCGACCCCGAATCGGCCGGAATATGTTTCATGGCGAGGTCAAGGAAGAAATCGAGCCCTTCCTGTTCCGGCTTGTCGAATCCGTCGAGCACCTCTTCGAAGACCGCGGCAAGCACCTCGTTGGGATCGCGCTTCTTGAGAGTGCGGCCTATCGACGCTTCCGGCGCCTTGGTGGCGGCGCGGTTCGGGTCGATCTCGCGGATAAGGAATTTCTTGCCGGTCACCGTCTCGGTCACATGGATCGAGCCGTCATCCTTTACATCGCACAGGATGTTGTTGATCAGATGCCCCATGCCGCCGCTTTTCAGGGCGTTCTCAAGGGCGTTGAACCAGTTGGCGCCCTCTTCGCGGACGATCATCTCTTTTGAGCCGTCGGTCGACGGAAAATAAATCTCGAATTTCATCGCTCCTCCGGGGCTGGTCGTTCTATAAAAGGACGCCCGCCATTTTCTTTTATTTTTTCCGTTTAGTCAATTCTTTTTTAATCATTTCGGTCACCTCCGCGGGGTCGGCCTTCCCTTTCGAGCGTTTCATGACCTGTCCGACGAAGAATCCCAATAGGTTCTCCTTGCCGCCGAGATATTTTTCAACCTCGGAGGGACTCGCATCGAGCACTTCGGTCACCAGCGCCGCGCTTTCGCCCCCCGCCATCTGCTGAAATTGCGGATATGATTGGACTATGCATCTAGGATCTATGCGTGTTTCGCGCATTAACGAAAACAATAATTTCGCTTGCGGTTGGGTAATCAATTTCGTGTCAAGGAGGCGAGCGAGCGCCGCGATATGTTCCGTCGGCGTTTTCACCTTCCCGAAGTTATCCTTGTCCTCGACCCGGAGCAGTTCACCCGCTATCCACGACGCGATCGTCCGGCCGCCGGCCGGATAACTCTCCGCCGACCGTTCAAAGTAAGCGCAGACCGCCGGATAGCCGACGAACAGGTCGAGCAGTTCGCTGTTGAGCCCGTATGCCTCCCTCAGCCGCCGCCGTTTCGCGTCGGGCAGTTCGGGAAGCGTCCGCCGTATCTTCTCGACGAACTCCGCCGTGATGCGCAGCGGCCCGAGGTCCGGTTCGTTGAAGTAGCGGTAGTCGTTGCGGCCCGATTTCTTGCGCATCGTCTCGGTCCGCTTGAGTTTCGGGTGCCACAACCGCGTCTCGCTCTCGACCGCTCCGCCGCCGTCGACAATGGCGATCTGCCGCTCTATTTCGTAGTCTATCGCCTTGGCGATGAAGGCGAACGAGTTGACATTCTTCACCTCGGCCTTCGTGAAAAGCTCCGTACTGCCGACCGGCCGGATCGAAACATTGGCGTCACAGCGCAGATTGCCCTCTTCCATGTTGCCGTGGCAGATATCGAGGTACTTGACGGCGATGTCGTAGATCTTCTTGAAATACTGCGCCGCCTCCTCGCCGCTTTTAAGGTCGGGATGCGACACCACCTCGATGAGCGGCAGTCCGGCGCGGTTGAAATTGAGGAGCGTCCGCTCGCCCATGTGGGCCGATTTGGCGGTGTCCTCCTCCATGTGAATGCGCTCGATGCGGATATCGCGCTCCGTACCGTCGGCACCGGTGACCGCAAGCCGTCCCTCCGCACCGATGGGGGTGAAGAACTGCGTGATCTGGTAGTTCTTGGGCATGTCGGGGTAGAAGTAGTTCTTCCGGTCGAACGACGAGGTGAGATTGACCTGCGCCCCGAGCGCCAGACAGAAGGCGACCGCCCGTTTGACGAACTCGTCGTTGAGCACCGGCAATGCCCCCGGCGCACCGGTGCAAACGGGGCAGATATTGCTGTTGGGCGCCGCGTTGTAGTCGCTCGCGCAGCGGCAGAACGCTTTGCCCGCCGTTTTTATCTGGATATGTATCTCGAGCCCGATGACCGCCTCATATCGTGTCATGACGGCACCCCCGTTCGATGGTCGCGCAGTTCATGAAGTTCTTTTCGAGCCATTCCGCCGCGTCGAGGAGCATCCCGTCCTTTGAAAGGTCGGCGGTGAGCTGGAGCCCGACCGGCATCCGGTCGTGCGTCCCGGCCGGGACGGCGATCGCCGGCATCCCGGTGAGATTCGCCGGTATGGTGAAGATATCTTCAAGGTAGAGGGCGAAGGTGTCGGGTTGCTCGGCCCGTTTGAAGGCGATACCGGCCGTCGCCGGGGTAAGAACGATGTCGACCTTCCCGAAGAACTCCTGCCACCGCTTGAGTATCACGGTGCGGACCTTCGCGGCGCGCAGATAGTAGGAATCGTAGTAGGCCCGCGAAAGGACCCAGGTCCCCAAGAGGATGCGGCGCTTCACCTCGGCGCCGAAAAAACGGCCGCGGCTTTCGGCTATCGTTTCGCGGAACCCTTTCGTGTCGGCGCGCTTGGTGTAGCGGATGCCGTCGAAGCGCGAGAGGTTGGAACTCGCCTCGGCCGTCGCGATGACCTGATAGACCGATATGACGGTGTCGTATTCGGGGAACGAGAGCGGGACGATGGTCGCCCCCGCCGCCCGCAGTTCTTTGATACAGCGGTCGTAGGAGGGCCACACGGCGGCGCTCATGTTCTTTTCGTATTCGGTGATGACACCGATACGCATCTCCGACGGGGAAAAACCGCGCGGCGCGAAGGAGGGAGCGTCGATCGAGGTCGCGTCGTGATGATCGCGTCCCGCGGCGACCTGCATCAGTTCCCGGATATCGCCGGGGCGGCGCGCGAGTATCCCGATCTGGTCGAGCGAACTGGCGAACGCAGTGAGCCCGTAGCGCGAAAGAACGCCGTAGGTCGGTTTGTAGCCGTAAAGACCGCAGTAACCGGCCGGCTGGCGGACCGATCCGCCGGTATCGCTCCCGAGCGCCACATCGCACATCTTCGCCGCGACGGCGGCGGCGCTGCCGCCCGAACTGCCGCCCGGCGTCCGCTCCTCGTCCCACGGATTGCGGGTGTCGCCGTAGGCCGAGTAGGTGGTGGCCGAACCCATTGCGAACTCGTCCATATTAAGCTTGCCCACCACCGTCGCGCCGGCCGCCGTGAGCCGGTCAATAACCGTTGCGTTGTAGGGAGCGATGTATCCTTCGAGGAATTTCGATCCGCAGGTAAGCTGTAATCCACTCACCGCGATGTTGTCCTTCACGCCGATGCAAACCCCGGCAAGCGGTCCCGTCCCCGCCTGCGGGCCATAGCCTTCGGCGGAGGCCCTGCCCTGCGCCGCCGTTTCGGGGACGACCTGCAGGTAGGCGTTGAGCGCCGTGTTGTGCGCCGCGATGTTGGCGTATATCTCTTTTTTGCCGAGCAGCTCCATCACTCCTCCTCCCCGGCGTCCGCACCGCCGCCGCGGTTCACGACCCGCTGGACCACGAGGAACTCTTCGGCGCTCTGGGCGAACGAGCCGCGGATGCCCGCCTCGACGCCCGACGCTTTTGCCGTATCGGCCGCGAGCGGCAGATCGCGCAGCGGCAGGGTGAAGTAAGGCTCGACGCCGTCGATCGGGACGCGGGCAAGGTCTTCGAGGTGTTTGAACATCTTCTCGAAGTGGCCGCTCATCGCCGTTATCTCGGCCTCATCGGCCGTCAACGCGGCAAGCTCGTACACCGCGCGGATATCATCGGACCGTTTTGTCATGGTTCCTCCGGGGAATATCAGCGTTTGACGACGCTTTTGACCGCACTGGGCTTCACGCGCACCTTTTCGCCGTCGAAATAGACCTCGAACTCGATATCGTCGCCGAATTTCCTGCGCATTTCGGGGATCTTGGTCTCCAGCATCTCTTTGATCGACTCGGGATCGTATATCTTCCCCATGTGGGCCCGGGCCAGCGCCACATAGCGTTTCGCCGCGTCGGAAAGCCGCATCTCGACCTCGTCGACCGCCTCCCCCTTTTCGACTATGGCATCGAAATCGGGCGGCTTCTCGCCGAGCGCCTTGAGGTCTTTGCCCAGCCCGCCGAAGAACCCGGCGCCCGGTTTGAGCATACCCTCCTCGATGGCGCGCAGTCCGCGTTCCCATTTGATGCGGTAGGAGGAATAGCGCGACACCAGCATCTGCACCGTGTAGCGGTCGGCGGTGCTCTTGAGCCCGTCGGCGAGATCGTGCAGTTTCTTCACATCGCGCTGCAGCCGTTCGTACATCTTGAGCGGCGGCCGTTTCTCAAACCCGGTAAAGTAGAAATTGAAGGCCCGATCAAGCCGTTGGATGGTAACGGCGACCTCTTCGATCTTGCCCTTCAGGTCCATCGGCTATTCGAGCTCGATCATCTCCTCGGGCGTAGCGATCTTGACCGCCTCGACCTCCCACTGGAGCTTGCCGGTCCATTCGACGCCGGTCTTTTCGAAGATATCGTCGGCGGCATAGCCGGGGATGATGACATCGCGCTTCTCGCCCGGCTTGAGGGGGTATATCCCCTGCACCTGACGGGTATAAATAAGAAAGAACACTTTGTCCATCAGGACTTTGGTATTGGTGTCGTCCATGAATTTGACCGCGACGCCGATATAGGAGAATGCCTTGTCGCTCTTGTTGGTGAAGGTGGCGTCCATCATGTACTGCTCGAGGCCGTTCTCGTACTGGACCGCGCCGTTGCGTACATTCTCGACGATGATCTTGTCCTTGTACTGTTTCGCGTTGTTGATGAGGGTCTCGTCTATCGGGATCTCGATCGCCTCCCATTCGCGCTGCTTCTTTATCTCATCGAGCCGTTCGCGCAGGTTGATCTGCCACTGCTCGCCGTTCTTCACCGCGTAGAATTTTATCTGCGCGCCGGGAAGCTTGTTCATCGCCTCCTTGGCGCCGGTGAATTCGGTGAAGATGACCACCTTGGTCTCTTCCTTGTTGATCTGGGTCGGCTGGAATTTCAGATACATCGACAGCGAGTTGATCTGGCGGGCGTCGTTGAGCCACAGCTCCTGTTCGACATCCTTTTTCGACTCTTCGTCGACCATTTCCCACGCCGCATCATAGTTCTTCGCCTTGATGAGGTCGTAATACTTCTCGACCAGCTTCTGGGCGTCGTGTTTGGTCGAACAGGAGACCAGCGCGAACAGAAGCGAACAGAACAGGATCACCGCGTTTCTCATCTCTTTTCTCCGATTGTTGCCATCAACAGACCTAACATTGTGCGCAGTATAAAAAGGGGGAACGGGCAAGTCAATAAAATTTGCGGAGTTCGGAAAGCGGAATATACTGGCCCCGTATATCGTCGTAACAAGGAGGGATCCCCATGCGTGCCGTTATTGTATCGCTGTTCGCGACCGTGCTGGCCGCCGCCTTCGTCGCCTGCGAGATAAAAGAAAAGATGCCCGACGATGCGGTCGTGCTCGAACAGGTCATCTTCATCGACGAGGTCCAGCAGGGCATACCGCAGACCATCCAGATGCCCAACGGCACGGTGGTCACCTACAAGATGCCGGTGAAACTGGCCGACGGCGATGTCATCAAGATCCGCGACATGCCGGGTGAACGCCCCTACTACATCAAGGTAAAACTCCAGAAGAGGGATCCGAATGCCAAATAGTCTGCTCGCCATCACCGGCAACATCGCCACCGGTAAGAGCTATGTCGCCGAGATACTGCGGCGCGACCACGACTTCGCCCATGTCAACGCCGACGAGATCGGCCACCGCGTCCTGCGTCTGCCCGAAGTGAAAGAAGCCCTGCGCGCCCAATTCGGCGATACGATCTTCGCGGGCGGCGAAGTGGACCGGCGGCGTCTGGGCACCGTCGTCTTCGGCGACCCGGCGAAACTCGCGGCGCTCAACGCCGTCACTCATCCGCACATCATCGAACGGTCGCGCACCGAGGTGAAGACCCTGCTCGACGCGGGACACCGGGTCCTGTTCGAGGCGGCGGTCCTGTTCGAGGCGGGCTGGGAGAAACACTTCCCGGCGGTCCTCCTCACCGTCTGCCACGAATCGGAACAGGTCGAACGGCTTACGCGGCGCAACACCTGCTCTCCCGAAGAGGCGCTCCGCATCATCCGCGCCCAGATGCCGCAGGACGAGAAACTCGACCGCGCCACCTATGTGATAGACACCACCCACGGGCCGCGCGCCTTCCGGAAAACGCTGGAATTGATCGTCAAAGATATCGTGGGATAACTCACCCCTGCCCCTCTCTTGCAACAAGAGAGGGGTGCCGGAACGGCGGGGTGAGTTCTAGAATTTCTTCAGCACCTTTTCCATCCGCTCCATACCATCGGCGATGGCATCCGCGTCGACATCGAGGAACGGGCGGAACCGCACCGAACTGGTACCCGACGGCAGGATGATGAGCTGTTCCTTTTCGCGGCAGATATCGAGGAATTTATTGCGGATATCTTGCGACGGCATCGTGAAGGCGCAGAACAGACCCCGGCCGCGGACATTGGACATGACATCGTGCTTCTTGGCGAGCGCCGAAAGTCCTGTTTGAAGCACCGTGCCCATCTTGGCGGCGTTGTCGACGAGCTTATCGTCGCGGATGATCTTGAGATACTGCGACGACCGGACCATGTCGACGAGGTTGCCGCCCCATGTGGAGTTGATGCGCGACTCCTCCTCGAACACATTCTTCGGTACCTTGAGCACCCGGTCGTTGACCATGATGCCGCAGGTCTGGAACTTCTTGCCGAAGCAGAGCACATCGGGGGCCACCTTGTGGTGTTCGTGCGCCCACATCTTGCCGGTCAGGCCGCCGCCCGTCTGCACTTCGTCGTATATCAGCAGGAAATCGTACTTGTCGGCCAGCCGCCGCAACTCCACGAAGAACTCGGTGCGGAAATGGTTGTCGCCCCCTTCGGCCTGAATGGGTTCGATGAGCAGTCCCGCGATATCGGCCCCCTCTTTCTTGCAGATCGCCTCTATCTCTCTGACCACCGCCGCTTCGCGCGCCGCGACATCCTTGACCACCGCCGGGGTGACCGGGAAGGTCAGATAGGGATTGTCCATCCGCGGCCAGTCGAATTTCGGGAAATACATGGTCTTGCGCGGGTCGGCGGTATTGGTCAGCGACAGGGTGTACCCGGTGCGGCCGTGGAACGCCTGCTTGAAGTGGATGATCTTCGTCCCCTGTTCTTTCTTGGAACCCTTCGCCATATTCTTGCGCACCTTCCAGTCGAACGCCGTCTTGAGGGCATTCTCGACCGCCAGCGCCCCGCCGTCG
Organism: uncultured Spirochaetales bacterium; assembly: GCA_964412895.1. Classification (GTDB taxonomy): domain Bacteria; phylum UBP6; class UBA1177; order UBA1177; family JAKLFG01; genus CALMRE01. Next base: position 5,914 of record CAYPQK010000037.1, on the reverse strand, counting down.
ATGAAGAACATCTTCTTCATGCTCTTGGGCATCGCGATCTCGCCCATCGTCCGGACGAACTCGGCGTAGGCGACGGTGTAGAAGTCGCTGTTGGACGGTTTGTGCAGCGCCGCGAAGAACAGGTCGCCCACATACTTCCCCGTGAGGGTCTTCGGATGGTTGTAGCCGATGGGCATCGAGGCGAAGAACGAGAAGAAGTCGAGATAGTATCTTCGGTTGCGGGAATCGTACATATAGGAACCGCGGCTCTTTGCCATGTCGACGACCATCGGGTAGCCGTCGGCGAGGATGTACTGGTTCAGGACCGCGTGCACTTGACGCGGCGTAATGGTCCGTTTCTCAGCCATTGATGCCTCCATCGGTATCGGTTTCTATGAACGAGCGGATCGTCGTTTCGAGCCGTTCGGCGAGTTGTTTGCGATCGGCCGTCCGGTCGGGCGGGATGGAGGGGAACACCTTGACATAAACGGTGCCCGGACGGACCGCGTTCTCCCCTTTCGGCAACACCACCCCCGTGCCGCGGATGGCCACCGGCAGTATCGGCACCCCCGCCTCGGCGGCGAGCGCGAGCCCGCCGGTCTTGAAGTCGTGCACCTTGCCGTCCAGACTCCGCGTCCCTTCGGGGAAGATGACCAGACTCCAGCGCTCAAGGGTTTTTTTCGCATCGCGCAAAGAGCGCACCGCTCCCCGTTTGTTGTTGCGGTCGACCAGTACATGATCGTACAGATAGAGCATGGCGCCGAAGAGCGGGATGCGCGCCAACTCCTTTTTCGCGAAGTATTTCGTTTCTATCGGGAGCGCCGCCATGCACAGTGGAACATCGAACAGGCTCTGGTGATTGGCGACCACCAGATAGCGCCCGCTTCGGTCGATGTGTTCAAGCCCCTCGACCACGATACGGATGCCGTTCCCGCCGAACAGCAGCCTTCCGTAGGTGCGGAAGAACCAGTGCCCCAGCCCCTTACCCGTGAGCAGGTGGAACGGGTAGATGATATGGCCGACGATGGGCCAGAGGAACGAAAAGATCAGTGAATAGGCATACCGGATCATGGCGCGACCGCCTCCGTCGCCTTTTTCTCTTCCTCTTTCTTCTTCTCCTCTTCCTTTTTCTTATCCTCTTCCTTGAAAAGCTCTTTGGCCGGCTGGAAGCCCTTGTTCTTCACCCCGATGAATATCTCGCCCGCCCCCTCCACCTGATTGTTCTCGGTGAAACGGACCGGCCGGTTGAGGGTGAGCGACGGCCACTCGGCGCTCTTGAGCGTCCCGATGAACGCGGCGAGCGTCCCCTTTCCCCCCTTCTCATGCGCCGCGAGCAGGAGCGCCCCGATCTCGGCCAGCGTCTCCTCTATCGGGTAGAGCGGCCGCTGGAACTTCGCGGTGAACGCCTCGCTGAACGCCTTCCATGCGGCGTTCTTCTCGCCGATATCCTGCGACGGCGCCGCGAGCGTCATCCCGTCGATGAGCTTATCCACATTCTTCTCGAAAGAGCTGTCGCCCTTCACCTCGGACGGCGCGGCGACCAGTATCGTGTTGATGTCCCACGGCAGGTTGAATTCGGTCTGGAGTTTGTACTGATTCTCCCTGACGCGATTCTTCTCCCAGCCCGAATAGTAGTCGAACTCGACATTCTTGTAGATGAACGCGGGCAACAGCAGCGCCATCTGTTCGGGCGATCCGAGAACGAACAGCGTATCGAAGTCGGCCTGCATCGGCGTCACCCGCTCGATGCGGTCGAGCGCCCGCTTCATCATGGTCGAACTCTTGTATTTGCCGGCGTTATCCTGCCGGAACCGGTAGAGCGTCCCCTGATATCCGTGCGGCATCGAGAGCAGTTCCTCGACATCGTCCAGCAGCGCCTTGTCGCCCGGCCCGAAGGCGAGCGCGTCGGTCACTTTTCCGCCCGCCGCCTCGACCGCCTGCCAGTACAGATCGCGCAGTTTCCGCCCCTTGAGATCGTCGGGATAGGCGATGGCGAACCGTTTCTTCTCGCGCCCCATCAGCCACGCCGCTAGATCGGCCGCCTCGCGTTCCTTGGTGTATTTGAGGTTGAACAGGAACCCCGGCGTCGCGGAGAACCACGGCGTAAAGGCGAACAGCGGCAGCGGCGTTACCACCGACAACTGCGCGAACTCATCGGCCGCCACCTCGGTGAACAGCGGCCCGATCCCCGCGAAACACTTCAGCTCCTTCGCCTTCAGCATCGCCTGCACCGCCTCTTCCGCGTTCAGGAACCGCTGGACCGCCGGGACGATGCCCGCCTTTGAATATTCCTTGAAGAACCAGTCGTAGAAAACCTCGACCACCTCGTTGACCTTACGCCACTTGTCGTCATCCGACAGGAACAGACAGAGACTGTTCCAATCGGGGGTGTAACTGCCGTCGAGCATCACCACCGGCGCGGGGGGCGTCATCACCGGCAGCGGCGGCGCCATCTCGGGCAGCGCCTCGGCGGCCGGGTCCGTTCCGGCGGCGGCCTGCCCGTCCACCTGCGGACCGGAGTCTACGGCGGAGGACCCAGAGCCTTGCGCGACGGCGGGGGCGGGCTGCTGCGCAACGGCGGGCTGCTGCACCAGCGGCGCGGGAGCCCCTTCGAATGAAGCGAGCGCGGCGGCGAAAGCCGGCTCGACATCGGCATGCCGGGCGAAATAGGCGGCCATATCGCGCTTCACCGCCTCCCGTTTCACCTCGTTGAGTTTCGCGTACCACTGCGCCGCCTTCGCGGTGTCGCCGCGGTAGAGATACGACAGGAACACGATGCGGGAAGCCGGTATCTTCTCCTCTTTCGACAGCGACAGATAGACCCCCAGCATGAAATCGAGCGCGCCGTCCCAATCGCCCGCCGCGAAGGCCGATTCGGCCCCCAGCTTACGGGCGTCGCGCAGATAGTAGGCCTTTTCGGGGAGCTCCTTGAGCAGCGTCACCGCCCGTTCGTACTTCGCCTGCTTGGCGAGCGACCGGGCGAGGAAATAGCGCAGTTCCCCCTGCTGATCCGCCTTCCATTCACGCGTCAGCAATCCGCGGACCTTTTCTTCGCAGACCGCGGGGACCCCTTTCGCTTCGCAGAGAATGATATCGTTGCGGACCGTGTCGAACGACACCGGTTTTTCGGCGGCCGTTCTCTGTACCGAGGAACAGGAAACGACGAGCATCACTATGAGGAACAGGCACGAGCGCCGCATACGCGAACCCCTATTTTAAGCCGGAGCGATACTATCAGAAGAAAGCCAATAATCAAGGAAACAGAACTGAAAAATAAGTTGACAATCGGGACCTTTTCATCAATATAGTACCGCTTTGTTCTTTCACAACGGAGGAGTGTCCGAGTGGTCTAAGGAGGCGGTCTTGAAAACCGTTGAGGGTCGTGAGATCTTCCGTGGGTTCGAATCCTACCTCCTCCGCCATTCAATACATGGAGAGGTGTCCGAGTTTGGCCGAAGGTACTCGCCTGCTAAGCGGGTGTGGGACCCAAATCCCACCGAGGGTTCGAATCCCTCCCTCTCCGCCACTTGTCGTCACTAATGCGCCCGTAGCTCAATTGGATAGAGCATCTGACTACGGATCAGAAGGCTGGGGGTTCGAATCTTCCCGGGCGCACCACTTATTATAACGGGTTAGGTCCTACGGGGCTTAACCCGTTTTTCGTTGGGACACAGCCGGGACACAGCCTACAGAACCTTCGATGCTTGCCCGATTTTTCTTTGCGTCACGCATGAAACTGATTTCGCGATACTGACCGAGGAGCAGGCGCAGTGGTCTTTTGTGACCACCACACCCGCCCTTTTTTCTCGGTTACGCGTCTGCCCTACTGGCACGAACGCTCTCTTCCGCCGTCGACTGGTAGGCGCGTTCAGCGACATACGCCTCAAGATCCTCGGGCCGGTAGCGTACCCGCGCCTTGGGTCCATCCCCAAGCCGAACATACTTCGGCCCCTTCCCGTTCATGCGGAGGATACGCAAGGTTTGCTCAGTAAGATGTAAGCACTGAGCGGCGTCTTTGGATGTCAGCAAAGGTAACATGTCTACGCCTTTTCCGGCTTAACCGTTACTGAGCCGATCTCGATGTGAAGAACGGCATCAGGCCCGGCAAAGTGGATGTTGATCGCCATTGGCGACCCGGCAACAGTGGGGATTGGAAGTGACAGATTTTGAGGTTGAAGCGTTGTAGCAGGAGCAGTAGCCGGTGTTAGTGATGTGGGAGGAACAGGTGGCGTTGGCGGGACAGGTGGTGCAGGTGGCGCAGAGACCCGAGCCACTTTTCGAGTGGCACGAGTCAGCTTCCCTTTTACCTCTTCCGAAGACATATCCCTTTCGCCTAGGTCCTTGACCAGGGCATCCAGCGCTGCTCCTTCTACTTCTCGATGTGGAGACTCCTCCGGCTCGGGACGGATAGGAAGTGCGGTCGTTTCGTTGGGAACCGCCTCCTCGGCCTTAGCGACGGATTCCACAGGAACGCCGTCCACCGTCTCGGTCTTCTCCTTGACGTGGAGGTCCTTGCCCCGTTCAGCACAGAACTGGCGGACCTGAACTACGCACTCGTTATAGAAGTCCTTGTTGGCTGGGTAGCCGCTTCCGGCCTCTTTGACATAATTCATCCGACCGAACACGATGCGATCAACGAACGATACCGCCTCCAAAACTTGAATCAGATCCTGCTCCACGATGTTCGGAGTCGGGTAGGGTTCCATCGAAACCCAGGTTTTACAGCCTGCATCATGCAACGCACGAAGCGCCGTGAGTCTATCCGCCTGGGGGGCCGCGTTCGGTTCCCACTCCGCGCGGTACACTTCGTCCATAGAGACAAGGGTTATACCGAAGAGGTTGTCTCGACTGGTCTCTGCCAGCTCGATGGGCAGGATGCCCTTCGTGAGAACAGTACATGGTATACCGGCGTCGTTAAGCCGCCGGATGATGGCCATGGTCATTGCCCCCACTTCCGGAAACCCGACCATGAACGGATCGGTCGTAAAGCAAAGATGAACATTTTTGATGTTCTTTCTATGCTTCTCGATATCCTGCTCCAGCAGCTCTAGCGCGTTGGAGACCAGTCGCGGCTCCTTCCACGCCTCTAAGGATTCGATCTGACCGCGCCACTTAGCTATCGGTCGCTGGTAGCAATAGCGACACGAATGCGCGCACGCCACGGCATGATTCGCGGCGTAATCGCCATACTCTACACCTGTCTTGTACAGCAGGTGTTTTCTTTCTAGGCTTAATATAGCCATAGTGTTCTCTGCCTCCCTAAGAAATAACCTTCGACATCCGCATCCGCAAACCCGCAAATGCGGCGTTGCCCAACTAGGTTGGGGCTTGTTATCATCGCTCCCGACCCCCGGCCAGCAACACGCGGCGAGGAGGAAGGGGGCCATCACCAAAGCGATGGCGATTATAACTTTTAGGAGGTGTATATCTGATGGCGATCTATCGTTATTGGCTTTTTTATGATCCCAGTGCTGCCACCGCATCTTCTCGCGCTTTCCATCTAGCCGGCCATTCTCCCCCGGCTTCTCGATGGTTCTTGTTAATTGGCGCATCCACTGCCTGCGGTCGCGGGATTCTTCAATTCGTTCAGTAGTACTCGTTGCCGTTTTTCTCCTTCCGGGTTGGCCCGGACCGGTGTTGAGCGCCGCTCGGCGCAATGGTATTTCGAGACCAGCGCTGAGGATCAGGCCGGCCATCACTTGAAACGCTTTGATGCGGCTTACGCAGAGGTCAATCCACGCAAGTAAGTAGGCGATGATGATCGTGGTGAAGTGGAGATGCCGATGGTCTCGGCTTCGAATCGCTCTGTTGTTACCGCTCTGTCTCAAACATGGGACTCTCCTGCCGGCCATTTATCAAAAGGTGCCGGCTGCAAAGGCCACACATGGGCCTTGTTCGATTACCAGTATATGAACCAGAACAAGAAAGTCAAAGA
>CAYPQK010000036.1:25190-27502 GCA_964412895.1 uncultured Spirochaetales bacterium | reverse complement strand
CGATGGTGGCGACCGCTTCGCGTTCGGTCTTGCTGTCGTCGAGGAACCGTTTGTAGTCCTCGGCGAAGGCCGTCATTTCGCGTTCTGCGGCGGCGTTGATGCCGTCCCAGCCCGACTTCCTCTTGTGGAACAGTTTCTCGCCGAGCTGCTTCGCGTCCAGTTGCTTGCCGGCCTTTCCGGCGCCCTTTTTGGATACCATAGCCATCTCCCTACTTCGGTTACGGAACCCAATGATAGCAAAAGCGCATCGAAACACAAACTTTTCATTGAATAGCCGGCCGCCGTTTTTCGAATCGGGAAAACAGCATGAAACGCGGTCAACGCCCCTATTCATCAAGGGACAAGGCATCGTTAAGGGGAAACACGGTGAATGTTGTATATTTTTGTGGACTTTCCCTCTTGTTGCGCTATACTCGTTTAACTTATTGTGCGAGGCAAAGGAGGAACGCATGACGTATCTGCCGCTTTCGTACCTGCTCGGGTCGCGTGCAAAGGTCGATATCCTCAGGATACTGGTGAGTAAGCAGAACTACACCGGCCGGAAGATAGCGACGCTCTCAAGCACCAACCCGAATTCCAACAAGAAGGCGCTCGACTTCCTGCTCGATACGGGGCTGGTCGTCCGCGAGCATATCGGGAACGCCTACCATTACCGCCTCAATGAGAATCACATCCTGTACGAGGCCGTTCTCAACCTCTTCAAGGAGGAGGAGCGGACCATCAGCAAGATCATGAAGACGGCCGGTTCTTATATAGAGGAATATTCGCCCAAGACGCTGGCCGGGTTCGTGACCTACCTGCGTAGCGATGTGGTCCTGACGCTCATCGCTCACACCCTCTCGGTCTCCGAGATGAAGGAATACATCTTCGAGAAGACCGGGTTCAATGTGCAGATAAAGGTCATCGATACGCTGAACCTGACCGAGAACGATGTGGTCGAGTTCGTGGATCGCAACTACTTCTGGAACAACTACAAGACGATACTCAAGATGATCCATTCGCGCGATATCGTCAAAGAGTTCTTCAACATCTGAGGGGGGCGGCATCATGAATAAGAAGAATATACGGATACTCATCCTCGACGACGAAGAGAACATCCTTTCCTCGCTCAAGCGGGTCATCGAGGCGCACGGCTACACGGTCGTAGTGAAGTCGAAGCCGGAGGATGCGATCGAATACATCCGCAACAACATCGTCCATGTGGCGCTGCTCGACATCCTGATGCCCAACATGGACGGCATCACGGTGCTCAACATCGTCAAGGAGATCAGCGGGCTGACGCAGGTCATCATGATGAGCGCCTACAGTACGATAGACCGCATCGTCTCGGCGCTCGAGAACGGCGCGAACGACTTCCTCCTGAAGCCCTTCGACAACATCGAGGAGCTCAATAAGGTCATCGACCTGTCGGTGCAGAAGCTCGACCGCTGGAAAAAGGTACTCACCGAGTCGGGAGCCATCTGACCGTGACCCGCCATCCTTCGTCGCGCGCGCGACTCACGCTCGTATCGTTGCACGACCTCAATCTGCCCGCCTCGTTCGCTTCCGACTTCGTCACCGAACTCATCGGGGCGTTTGAGCGCGAAGGGGCGCAGCAGGCGAGTCACAGCATCCGCGTGGCGCTTCTTTCCCACTATCTCGGCGTCGAATTGCAGCTGCCGCAGGAAACGCTCAAGGAGCTGTTCTTCGCCGCGGTGCTCCACGATATCGGCGGCATCACGACCGACGGTCACATCTCGCGCAAACTGACCGAGATCCCCGATATCTTCGGCCAGAAGACCGATTTCCAGATATTCTCCCATTCGGCACGCGGCTACGCGATACTCAACCGCTTCCCGACGCTCCGCAAGATCGCCGAGGTGGTCTATACCCATCACGAGTTCTACGACGGTTCCGGTTTCCCTCAGGGACTCAAGGGGGACGATATCCCGCTCCTGTCACGCATTATCCGCATCGCCGATACCACCGACATCATCCTGCGGCTTCACGATATCCGCGAGACGGCGGAACTCAACGGATTCCTCAATATCATCTCGGGCGAGGAGTTCGATCCCGCCATTTACGAACGGTTCCTCGTGATGCTCGACAAGCGGGCGCTCCTGTCGGTGATGATGGACGATCGCGCCGTTCGCGAGCAGTTCCGCGAGGTGCGCGCCCAGATGAAGGATCAGTACTATTTCGCCGCCTCCGATTCGCTCAACCGTTTCTTCGAGACGGTCGCGGCGCTCATCGACAATGTGACGACCGTCGACAAACAGCACTCCCAGCGGGTCGCCGAGTTCGCCGAACAGATCGCGCTGTCGCTGACGCTC
>CAYPQK010000036.1:7425-25180 GCA_964412895.1 uncultured Spirochaetales bacterium | reverse complement strand
GTGGTTCGAGGCGGCGACGGTCGCATTCCTGTTCGCGCTGTCGCTGACGCTCGATCAGAACCAGATATTGCAGGTGCGGTGGGCGGCGCTCCTCCATGACCTCGGCAAGGTGGTCGGGAACCGTTCGATCTATACCAAACAGGATAAGCTTTCCGATATCGAATGGCGCTCCATCCGCGGTCATCCCGAAAAGAGTTACGAGATACTCAACGCCGTCTCGGGGATGCAGGAGATCGCCTTCTATGTGCTGCACCACCACGAGAACTACGACGGATCGGGCTATCCCGAAGGGCTGTCGGGCGACAAGATACCGCTGGCGGCCCGGATACTGCGTGCCGCCGACGCGTTCGAGGCGATGACCTCGGAGCGGATCTATCATCGCAAGCGCGACTGGCAGATGGCGTTGCGGGAGCTTCACGAGAATTCGGGCAAGCAGTTCGATCCGAAGATCGTCGATGTCACCGTGCAGGCGTATCAGATAAAGTAGAGACGCCCCCCTGTTCCGTGACGCACAGCCGGCGCAGGCCGGCCGGGACCATCGCCGTGTCCTCGGCGATAAGCGCAGCGACACAACCGGGATCGTTCCGGTATTGGTAGCGGTACAAAAGCGCCGCCGGTACGCTCATCGATATCGGCAGGAGGTCGCCGCGGTTCTTCTCGGGGCCGTCGGTGTAGGCCCCGGAGCGGGCCTTTTCCCGTTCCTGCCGCGCGCGGAGCATGTCGAGTATCTGGGCGGTGTCGGCGCGCAGTTTCTCGGCGAAAGCGAAGGATGAGAGATAGCTCGCGTAGGTCTTCGTCGCCGTGATCGCCGGCCGTTTCCACGAGTAGTTTATCCCGTAGTCGTTCCCGCCCTGTTCCTCGAGGTACATCTGGATGATATCGTCACCCGACGGATAGGTACGCCCGAGGTAATAGTAGCGCAGGGCGTTGTTGCCGACATAGATCGGCCGTTCGTAGCGGATGCCAGTATCGGTGAGCCAGAAATGGGTCATATAGTGCCACAGCAGAGAGCCGAGCGCCAGTAGAACGATAGCGCCGCAGATGATGATGATGCGTTTCAGGGTCACCGGTCACTCCCGATAAGAACACCATTCTATAGCATAAGAAGAGGGGTGAAGCAAATCCTCCGTTAACCGCCAACATTCTTTACAATATGTTTCAAGATATGCTTGCCTATTTTTCACGGCAGGCTATACTGCCGGTTTGGGGTAGTTCCTTTCGAGGGAGGAAAGAGTATATGTCACAACATCTTACCGAAGAGGATCTGGGCGGCTATCTGTCGGCCATTTTTCCGGGAGCGGTCTTCGTCCGCAACCGCATCGTTCCCGAGGTGGGCACGCGTCTCCGTCCGGCCTACCGTTCGGCCGAAATGAAGCTCATCGTCGAGTTCGACGGGCCGACCCACTACACCAAGCCATCGGTCGTCATCAAAGACGAGGAGCATCGGCGCATCTTCGTCGAGGCGGGATACGAGGTGGTGCACATCCCCTATTTCGTTCAACTGTCGACCGAGGTGATAGTGCGACTGTTCGGCACGAGCCGCCAATTCAAACAGCGTTACCCGCATGGGTTCGTCGAGGAACATGCGGTCCTGCCGGCCGAGTTCTGCTGTCTGGGTATAGAACGGTTCATCGCCGATATGGAGCGGTTCTCGTTCATCCGTGACGGGATACTCAAGTCGCTTGAGCAGAAACTGGCGGTGCTCCATGATGAACGGCTGGTCTACCCGATCAACAAAAAGGCATTCTTCAAACGGCTCGAAAAAGGGTGCTTCTTCGTCAATTGAGCGTTTTTCCCGTTGCCTCCTTCCTTGACAGGGGGAGCCATCGGTAGTAGATTCCCCCCCATGAAAGGAAGAACGATCGACATCCTCGCACGATACCGTCTTATCATATTCATCGCGGCCGCCGGTGCGATCATTGCGGCGGCGTGGTACGCGGTACGCGGCGGCACGATATTCAACTTCCACGAATACTGCCCGCTGTCGCCCGTCTGCGTCTTTTTCACGATACCCCAAAGCGGTATCGTCTGGCCGTGGGGATTCTTTTTCTTTGGAGTGTTGCTGATAACAGCGCTTTTCCTGCGGCGCGCCTTCTGCGGCTGGCTTTGCCCGGTCGGACTGGCGCAGGATATCATCTATCTGCCGCGGCGGCTGTTGAAGGCGATACCGGCGTGGCCGGCGACCGTCGGACGGCGTCGTGCGTCGCTTACGGCGCGGATCATCGTGCTTCTGGCGACCCTGTTTGTACCGTTCATCACCGGTTCGATGTTCTTCCCGCAGTTCTGTCCGATGATACGGATCGGCGATGTGCTGTACCGCACCGACTATGCTTGGGGTCTGATGACGCTGGGCGCGTTTTTGATATTTTCTCTTCTCATGGAACGGTTCTTCTGTCGGTTCATCTGCCTGTTGGGACTGCTGCTCGGCTGGACCGGTCGTCTGGGTGCGCGGCTGTTCCCGACCTTCACCATAACCCGTGCCTGCAAGGCGGGCGACAATTGCAGTAAATGCGGGACCGCCTGTCCCATGAAAATAGATCTCTGTTCCCGGCAGGGCGGCATTGACGATAGCGAGTGCATCCTCTGCCTTTCGTGCGTAAAACAGTGTCGTTGTTATCATGTCGGAGGAGCGGAATGATACGGTTCGAAGAGGCACAGAAAACGATCATGGCCCACGCGGTGCCGCCGACGGCGCGCGAGACGGCGACGCTCGACACCTGCATCGGCCGCGTGCTTGCCGAGCCGGTGACGGCTGATCGCGCTATCCCGCCCTACGACCGGGTTGCGGTTGACGGATACGCCTGCCGCCGCGTCGATCTGCCCGGGCCGCTCACGCTCGTCGAGACGGTCGGCGCCGGTGCTCTGCCGCAGAAACGCATAGAGTCGGGGACTTGCATCCGCGTCATGACCGGCGGGGTCGTCCCGGCGGGGGCCGATACGATAGTCATGGTAGAGGATTCGGCCGAGACGGCGCCCGAAAAAATAGAGTTCACCCGTATCGACAAGAACGCCAACATCGCCCGGAAGGGAGAGGACGCCGAAGCGGGGTTGCCGCTGGTGCCGGCCGGGACACGGCTGTCGGAAAAGCAGGTAGCGACGCTTGCGGCGGTCGGTGCGATGAACCCGGTCGTGTGGAAACGGCCGCGGGTGGCGATACTCTCGACCGGCGACGAGGTGGTGCCGCCCGAAGCTCAGCCGCTGTCGCACCAGATCCGCGACGCGAACGGGCCGGTCCTCACGGCGCTCTGCCGTCGCGCCGGTGCCGAGGTTTCCTTCACGGCGCTTGTACCCGACCGGATGGAGGAATTGACCGCGACCATCGCGCTGGCGCTCGAGAAAAGTGATATCGTCCTCATATCGGGCGGGGTTTCAAAGGGAAAATACGACTTCGTGCCCGACGCGGTGACCCGCTGCGGGTGTAAGATACTGTTCGACTCGGTCGCGATAAAGCCGGGGAAACCGACCACCTTCGCCGTCGGCGACAGCAGGACGCTCTTCTGTCTGCCGGGCAATCCGGTGTCTGTCTTTGTCACCTTCGAACTGTTCGTCCGGCCCTTTATCGACAAACTGAGCGGCGTGACGGTCGCGCCGATAGATATTATGCTTCCCATCGGCGGCCGCTATGAACGGCGCTCGATCGAACGCGATGAATGGCTTCCGGCGACCCTGCGCGGCGGCCGCGTCAGTCCGCTGACCTACCACGGTTCGGGCCATTTCCATGCCCTCGCGGCGGCCGACTGCATCATCCGTATCCCGGCGGGCATCGCTACGGTGGCGGGAGGAGAGGCGCTTCGTGCGAGACTCCTTTGACCGCAAGACCACAGGTCCGTGTCACATCACAGGAGGATGACTCATGGCGACCAAGAAGATGAAAAAGGCGCTGAAGAAGAAACTCGGTATCCACAAGGCACGGCCGGTGGCGCTTTCCCATGTCGACCCGCGCGGCAAGGCGCGGATGGTCGATGTCGGCGACAAGGAAGTGGTGCGGCGTAGCGCAACGGCGCGCGGCTTTATCCGCCTGTCGAAGGATACGGTGACGCTGGTGCGCGAGAACGGCCTCAAGAAGGGCGATGTTCTTTCGGTCGCGCAGGTGGCGGGGATCATGGCGGCGAAACTTACTCCGCAGATAGTGCCGCTGTGCCATCCGCTTGAACTGACGCAGATACTGGTGACCCCGCAACTCATGGCCGACGGGGTCGAGGTGAACGCCACGGTGCGGTGCGTCGGGCGGACCGGCGTCGAGATGGAGGCGCTCACGGCGGTGACCGGCGCGCTTCTTGCGGTCTACGATATGTGCAAAAAGGTCGATCGTCGTATGGCCTTCGAACGGATAGAACTCGTCGAGAAGACCAAGGAAGCGCTGTAAGCGGTCTTTTCTGTGAATTGGAATACCGACATACTGGATCTTATCCGCCGGCTTATCGGTAAGCCGCGCGTTCTGAAGCCGACCCCCGTGCCGCCGATGCCCTCCGACTGGAAACTCACCTATGCCGACCTTGTCGCCGAGGCGAAGGCGGGGAAGCGGAAGTCGATCGGCCGCGCCGAGATGGAGTGGGCGAAGGAGTACGAGCGGAGCCTTATTCCCGCCGATATGCGTTTCCCGCAGAAGGGCGACCTCTACGAATCGCTCGCCGATCAAACGGTCGAATATATGACCGCGTGGGCGGCTCCCTACAGCGGCGGCGGTACCGGTACTCTTTTCGCAGGGGAACAGGTGTGGATACACTCCGCACCGCGTGATGAGAAGCCCATCGGCGAATATGCCCTACCGGTCGAGTACAAAAAACTCGAAGAGAGAATGGTCCCCGAGTCGGAGCGCACCTCGTCCAAGTACGGCGGATTCTCTCTCTACTTCACCACCGTGGAACTGAACACCAACTTCAAACTGGTCCGCACCGGGTTCAAAGGGAAGGAAAAGTAAATTATTAGGAGGAGCGCGATGCCGATCTATGAATATCTGTGCGCCGGATGCGGCAAACACTTCGAGGTGACGCAGAAGATGTCCGACGCGCCGCTCACCGTCTGTGAGTCGTGCGGCGGCAAGCTCGAAAAGCAGGTGTCGCTGAGCGCCATCGTCACCAAAGGCGATGCCCCCTCATGCCCCGCCGGCACAAAGTCCTGCTGTCCCGGCTGTACCCACAACCACCACTAGATTTACAATTTCCCCTTCCGAACTGCCTTCTCCGCTCTACGGAGAAGGTGGCCGCAGGCCGGATGAGGTTGGTTTACCGGTACCTGCTGTTTATGCTGAAATTGTGGACGAGTCCCATAAGGATGCTGTTGGCGAGGAGCGCCGAGCCGCCGTATGAAAAGAAGGGGAGCGGTATCCCGACGACCGGCAGAACGCCGGTCACCATGCCGATATTGATGACCACCTGCAGCCACAACAGAGAGACGGTGCCGATGACCACCAGCGCCATGAACTTGTCGCGGACGAGTGGTATGATCTGCATCGTTCGGTAGAAAAGCAGAAGATATAACCCCAGCAGGAGCATACACCCCGAGAAGCCGAACTCCTCGGCGTAGACCGAGAAGATGAAATCGGTGTGATGCTCCGGTATGAAGCGGAGGATATTCTGCGTCCCGGCGTTGTATCCCTTGCCGTTCATCCGTCCCGAACCGACCCCGATGACCGACTGGGTGGTCTGGTACCAAGTGGTCGAACGGATCTCCTGCGGGTTCTCCTGCCACATCATCGTGACGATGGCGGTGACGCGCCGTTTCTGATAGTCGGCCAGCACGAACTCCCACAGAAGCGGCGCCGATATGACCGCGATGACGATGAGCGCGATGAGTCGTTTGCGGTTTATTTTGGTCGAGAAGATGATGATGAGCGATACGATGCCCAGCAGCAGACTGGTCCCGAGATCGGGTTCGGCGTAGACGAGCATCATGGTGAAGAGGACCGCGACCGTTTCGGGGATGAGGTCGCGCAGTTTGTAGCCGTCCTGCAGGGTCGGTTTCTGATTGAGCCGGTAGGAGAGGAAAAGGATGAGGGCGACCTTAGCCAGTTCGGAGGGTTGGAAATTCATGAAGCCGAGATCGAGCCAGCGATAGGCGCCGCCGACCTTCTTGCCGATGATGAGAACGAGGAAGAGAAAGAGCAGACTGACGAGGTAGAGCGGTATGGCGAGATTTTCCCAAGTGCGGCGCGACCGGTAGGTGACGATGAGAAAGACCGTCGCCGAAAGGGTGACCCACACGAGCTGGACATAGAATTTCTGCGGATTGTAGGAAAGTGCGCTCGAAAGCGAGATAAGGCCGAGCGAGATGATGCCGAGGAGCGGCAGAACGATGAGCAGATCGAGCCGTCGCTGGTTCACTCCTCTATCCTCCCGCGGTAGTGGTAGGACTTCAGGAGCCGGTAGACGATGGGGGCGGCCGCCTCGGCGCCGTGCGCACCGCTCTCGACGACCGCGACGGCGACTATTTCGGGCCGTTTATACGGGAAGACGGCGGCGAAGAGGGCGTCGTCGGCCGTCATCGACCGGCGATCCTCGTCAAGGACATCTATCAGTTTCCGTTCCGATTTCGAGATGATCTGGCTGGTGCCGGTCTTGCCGGCGGCGGCGGGGATGGTGTGGTCGACGTAGTAGTAGGCGGTGCCGCCCTCCTCGTTGGTGACGCCCCAGAGCGCCCGCATCACTTCCTTGAGGTTCTTTTCCTTGAGATCGAGTATGCGGAGCACCTCCGGTTCGATGGGGGTGCGGCGTCCCTTCCCGTCGATGAGATAACTGCCGATCTTGGGGCGGATGACGATACCGCCGTTGGCTATGGCGGCGTAGACCACGGCGAGCTGGAGCGGCGTCATGCGGACATCGCCCTGCCCGATGGCAAGGTTCATCGTATAGCCCTTGTTGAGTATCTGGCCGCGGTGGTTGAAGTCGAACCATTCCATCGTCGGGAGGATGCCGTCCTCCTCGCCGGCCAGATCGATGCCGGTCTGACGGCCGACATTGAACAGCCGCGCGAACTCGGTCAGCCGGTGGTGGCCGAGCCGTTCCGAAAGCGAGTAGAAGTAGATGTCGCAACTCTCTTTGAGTCCGCGGTAGAGGGCGGTGTGGTTGTGTCCCCACTTGTTCCAGCAGCATTTTATCTCGGTGTCGAACCAGAGACAGCCGGTGCAGAGGAACGAGGTATAGGGCGATATGACGCGGTACTCGAGTCCCGCGAGCGCCGGAATAACTTTGAAGGTCGAACCGGGGAAGAAGGATGCCTGCACCGCCTTGTTGGTGAGCGGCTGGAGGATACTTTCCGAGTATTCGAGCCAGACCCCCGCCGGAATGCGTTTGCCCGACAGGAGGTTGGGATCGTAGCTGGGACTCGAATAGAGGGCGAGTATATCGCCGGTGCGTATGTTCATGACGACCACCGCGCCCGATTGATCGCCGAAGGCGGCGGCGGCCTCCTCCTGCATATAGGACAGGATGCTCGTCTGCAGGGAGGTCCCCTTGACGGCCGGTACCGTCGCCGGCATTTCGGCCGTGAGCATCTCGGGGGTGTCGATACGGCGGCCGATATAGTCGATGACATGCCAGGTCTCGCCGTAGGTCCCGTGTAGCTCCTTCTCCCACGCCTTTTCCAGCCCCGTTTTGCCGATGAAGCTCTCGGCGTCGTAGCCGGGGTAGTTGGCCAGTTCGTTCTTCGATACGCGGGCGACATACCCGGTGACATGGGCCTCGTCGGTCATGGCGGGGTATTTGCGCCGGTAAAAGGAGGATACGATCGCGCCGGGGATGTCGGTCAGATAGCTCGACAGCCGCAGTATCTCCTCTTTGGGCAGTTCGTCCCTAACCGTGACCGGCGTGTGCCGGCAACGGCCGCGGCAGGTCAGAAGATATTCCAGCAGTTCGGTCGCCTGCGTGTCGGTGAGCGACAGCGCCGAGGCGAGCTTCATGACGCTTTCCTCCGGTTCGTCCTCTCCGGTGAAAAGAATGGGCAGTATCTGGATGCGGAACTGCGCCGCAGTGGTCGCCATCAATTTCCCGTCGCCGGTCAGGATGTCGCCGCGCGCCGGGAATATCTTCTCGCGCAGGAGGTAGTTCCCGCGCGAACGCTGGAAATTGTCCTCGCCCTTGTATATCTGGAGGTAGGCGAGCCGCAGGACGATGAGCAGGAGTGTCAGCAGTATCACGCCGAGGATGAGGCGCGATTTCTCGGTGATGTTGCGGACCTCTTCCTGCTGGTTGAGTATCCTCATAGCCAGCTGTCCCGCGTGTAGAGGGTGTTGATGATATCTTTCCGGAAAAGGAAGAGGGCGATGACGACCGCCATATTGGCGAGGACCGACAGCAACAGGTCGAAGGCGCGGAACTCGCCGGTGAAGGCGAACCGGTAGACGGTGATGTCGGCGCTCACGATGACGCTGGAGAAGAGCGTCATGAAGAACAGTACCACCGAGAGATCGAAGGTGGTGACCTCGAGCGCGAGCAGATTGAAAAGATAGAGCTGCGCGAACAGGAGCGCGACGAAAAGGAACGGGAGTTCGTGGGCGAACAGTGCGAAGAACACCGCGTTGATAATGACCACCGGCAATCGCCGCGCGAGCCGTTTTTCGTAGCAGACCACCGCAAAGAAGAAGGGGAGATGCGGGAAATAGTGGAACGGGATATTAAAAAGATACAGCACCAAAGAGAACCCGGTGAACAGAGCTATCAGGCCGGCGTAGAATTTAGGGGAGAAGCTTTTCATCGGCGAACGAACCCCCGGCGATGATGAACAGATGGTTCAGCTTTCCCTTTTTGAACAGCGGTACCGCCTCGCCCTTGTAGAACAAGATGTTGGTCTCGTCGTCGGTAAGCGTCCCGATGACGCCGATGGGGATATAGGGCAGGCTGTAGTTCTCGCTGAGGTTGGCCGACAGCATCTTCTTGCCGGTCGCCGGCGGGTTGTTGCAGACCTTTTCAAGGAACTGTATCGAGAGCGTCTGTCCGTTGCCGCGCAGTATCGCGGTGCATTCCTCGCGCGATTCGAGCACCGCCGGCAGACTGAAGTTGCGCGAAGTGATGAGCTCCACCTCGGCGTGATTGCGGCCGAACGATTTCACAAGTCCCACCAGTCCCATCGACGAGACGGCGGGGGCGTTCTGTGCCAGATGCTTGGCGTATTGTTCGTCGTAGTGTATGGTGATGCGGTTCGGGTTGACGGCCGAATAGCTGAGGATGCGTGCCGGGATGATGGCGTAGCGGCTGTAGGTGTCCTTTATCTTGAGGAGTTTCGAGAGTTCCTCGTTCTCGCGTTTGATACCGTCATTCATGATAAGTTGAAGCCGCAGCCGCGCATTCTCCTCTTCCAGCGCGATGTTGCGCTCGCCCACCGACCGCAGATCGCTCAGTATCGAAAAGGTGTGCGCTATGCGCGACAGTTCGGCGTCGACGGCGATGCGGGCATCGCGGACCAAAGGAACGCGCAGGAACCATTCACTGACCGTTCCGGGCAGGAAAAATGCCGCCGCCGCAAGCAGGACGAGCGACAGGATGAAGAGGTTTCGTTTCAGCAAATCAGGTCAGGGAAACGGTCCGTAAGAGGTCTATGTCTTCAAGGATCCGGCCGATCCCTACGACGACCGACTTGAGCGGGTCCTCCGCGATGATGACGGGCAGGTTGGTCTCTTCGCGCAGGAGGATGTCGAGGTTCTTGAGCAGGGCGCCGCCGCCGGCGAGCACGATACCCTTGTCGACGATGTCGGCCGCGAGTTGGGGCGGGGTCTTCTCAAGCACCGATTTGACCGCCTGCACGATGCCGCCGACGCATTCCGAGAGGCTTTCGCGGATCTCTTCGGAATTCATCTCGATGGTTTTCGGGATGCCGGCGACAAGATCGAGCCCCTTGACCTCGGTGAACTCCTTCTTTTCGCCCGGGAAGGCGTTCCCGATGGTGCACTTTATCTGTTCGGCCGACTTGAAGCCGATCTGCAGGTTGTACTTCTTCTTGATGTAGTTCGTTATCGCCTCGTCCATCTTGTCGCCCGCGATCTTGACCGACGCGCTGCAGACGATGCCGGCCAGCGATATGACCGCTACTTCGGTGGTGCCGCCGCCGATGTCGACGATCATGTTGCCGGTCGGTTCGGTGACCGGCAGGTGGGCGCCGACCGCAGCCGCCATGGGCTGTTCGACGAGAAACACTTCGCGGGCGCCCGCCGATGCCGCCGCCTCTTTGACGGTGCGCTTCTCGACCTCGGTGATGCCGTAGGGGACGCCGATGGCGATGCGCGGCTTGATGAACGAGCCCTTCTTGTAGGCATGTTTGATGAAGTAGCGGATCATCTGCTGGGCCACATCGAAGTCGGCGATGACGCCGTCCTTGAGCGGCCGGATGACCTCGATATTGATGGGCGCCTTGCCGATCATCTCCTTGGCCGCCTTGCCGACGGCAAGGACCGACTTGGCCCCGCGGGTATCCTTCTGGACCGCCACGACGCTCGGTTCGTTGGCCACGATCCCCTCGCCCTTGACATAGATGAGGGTGTTGGCGGTACCGAGATCTATAGCGATATCACTGGTGAAAAAGGAGAACATCCGATCGACCCACATGTTACAACCAATGCGGAAAAGTTGACAAAAAACTCGCTGATTATACCGGCGAAAGGGGTCAAGTCAACAAATACCTTATATATTTTAATACAAGCAATATTCTTGCCGAAGTCGCCGCTTTGCACTATACTGACCCGGCATATACGGAGGCCCGCGGCATGCCCGGACCGCTCAGACAGGAGCTCGCGCTCAAACAGACCCAGACGCTCAACATCACGCAGGAGATGCGTCTGCGCATCGAACTGCTCCAGAAGAACATGCTCGACCTGCGCGAAATGCTCATGCAGGAGACCGAAGAGAACCCGTTCCTCGAGATAGAGGATTGGGGCGATGACGCCGACGGCGCCGACGAGGTCCGGACCCCCTCCGAGGTCGCCTCCGATCAGGGAGCGGCTGAAGGCGGCACGGTGGAACCGGAGCGGCAGGCGCCGCTTGAGGGGGAGGATCGTTCCTCGACCATGTCGGATATCCTCGCCGAGTTCGACTGGCGCACCTATCAGGAGCACAGCGGCAACAACTTCGGCGATACGCGGGTGCGCCGCCGCAACGACGAGAGCGAGGATTTCTCGTTCGAGGACACTCTGTCGGAGGAGGAGCCGATAACGCGCCGTCTCGACATGCAGATCGCCGCCGCGGAGTATCCCGAACACATCAAGGAGATCATGACCTATATCGTCTATAACCTCGACGGCCGGGGATTCCTGCGCGAGTCGGACGAGGAGGTGGCGCAGGATCTGGGCGCCGTGGTCGACGATGTGCGGTACGCGCGCCGCGAACTGCGGATGGTGGAACCCGAGGGGACCGCATCGTGTGATCTGGCGCAGTATCTCCGGTTCATGTTCACCGAATCGTCGGTGGCGCTGACCGACCCCGAACAGTACGGCATCATCGGCCGCATCGTCGAATCGGCCGACCTGATGGATAGTCTCATGAAAAAGGATTTCGACCGGCTCTGCCGCGAACTGACCATCGGCAAACAGGAACTCGGCGCGGTGCTCGCGGTGATGAAGAAGATAGCGCCCTATCCCTTTTTCGGTTACGAGCAGTTCCGTCCCGAACATGTCATTCCCGACATTCATGTCTATCTGGTCGGCGGCGAGGTCATCATCGAGATAGAGAAGAAGTTCATCCCGTCGATACGGCTCAACCGCGAACTCTACGAACAGGAGATAAAGGGGATCAAGGACAAGAAGAAGAAGGAATTCATGAAGGAGCGGTTCCGCGCCGCCGAGTGGCTGGTGAAAAGCCTTTCGGAGCGCAACAAGACGCTATATGAGGTCGCCGCGAGCCTGTTCAACTTCCAGAAGGCGTTCCTCGAGAACGGCGAGGAATTCCTCAAGCCGCTCACCCTCAAGGATATCTCCGAGGACATCGGGCGGCATCAGTCGACCGTATCGCGGCTCACCAGCGGCAAGTACGCCGTGACGCCGCACGGCATCTTCGAGCTCAAGGCGTTCTTCGTCAAGAAGGTCAACGACGAATCGGTGGCGACCACCAACCGCCATCTTGAGGCGCGGATCAAAGAACTGGTCGAGGTCGAGGAGAAGGATAATCCCCTGTCGGACGAGGATATCACCCGTCTGCTCAGCCGCGAAGGGATAGAGGTGGCCCGCCGGACCATCGCGAAGTACCGCGCGAAACTCCGCATCCCGTCGGCGCGGGAACGGCGGCGCGATTTTGAGTTCTCGGCGGGAGGCTGATATGTGCCGCATCGAGGGATATATGAAACGGTCGCTCATCGTCTGCCGCTCGGCGGCGGCCGACCGCGGGGCGCTCATCGCGGAACTCGCCCGGTTGGTCGAGGTCGAAACGGGGCTTAAGGCGGCGGTCGTCGAAGAGGCGGTCCGCGAACGGGAACGCTACGGCACCACCGGCATCGGCAGCGGCGTCGCCATCCCGCACTGCCGTATCAAGGGTATCCGCGATATCGTACTGGCCATCGCGACCACCGCGCGGCCGCTCGACTACGACGCGCCCGACGGCGCCGGCGCGGAACTCATCTTCCTCATCGTCGTCCCCGAGGGGAACAACCTGACCTACCTGAAACTGCTGTCGCGGATATCGGTGCTTGCCAACGACCGGGCGATACGCCAGCGGCTCATGGCGGCGCAGACCGCCGAGGAGATCATGAACATCGTGAAGGAGGCCGCGTGATGCCGTCGACCGGTAATATCAGTCTTAAGCGACTGCTCGACAACGCCGATCTATCGCTGACGCTTGAGAATCTCGACGAGGATACGGCCGAGAAACGGGAACTCAAGGATAACCGCGTACAGGTGGTCGGCCTGTCGATAGCGGGTTTCACCGATCACCTCTACCACGAGCGGGTCCAGCTTTTCGGCAAGAGCGAAATGGATTATCTCACCACGCTGACCGAGGATGAGCGCCGCGCGAAGATAGCGTCGTTC
Source organism: uncultured Spirochaetales bacterium (assembly GCA_964412895.1). Lineage (GTDB taxonomy): Bacteria > UBP6 > UBA1177 > UBA1177 > JAKLFG01 > CALMRE01. The sequence continues at coordinate 12,237 of CAYPQK010000036.1, read as the reverse complement.
CTCGAGCGGCGGCCGGTGGCGGTCATCTTCACCGATCCGGTGCGGCCGACCGACCTGTTCCGCGAGATAGCCGACCGGTTCGCGGTGCCGCTCCTTTCGACGCGGATGACATCGTCGATCTTCATCGACTTCATAAAGGACCATCTGAACCACCTGCTCGCCGCGACCACCACGCTCCACGCACAGCTCATCGATGTCTTCGGCGTCGGGATGCTCATCATGGGTGAAAGCGGCGTCGGCAAATCGGAAACATCGCTCGATCTGGTCATGCGCGGCCACAAACTCATCGCCGACGATGTGGTCGAGGTGCGCTACATACCGCCCGACCATGTGGTGGGGACCTGTAACGAGATGATGCGCGATCTCATCGAGATACGCGGCATCGGGCTCATCAATGTCCAACGGATGTTCGGCGTCACCGCGGTGAGCCGCGAGAAGCAGATAGACTGCGTCATCAACCTTGTTCTGTGGGATCAGTCGAGCACCTTCGAATACGAACGGATAGGATCGACGGTCCGCTATTACGAGATACTCGGCGTCAAGCGGCCCTACTATATCATCCCGGTCCGCCACGGCAGCAACCTCAGTTCGCTCATGGAGGTCATCGCCCGCGACTACATGCTCAAGACGCAGGGGATCAATGTCGCCGAGGAGTTCGAGAAGAAACTGGAAATGAAACTTAGCGAGATGGGAGGCAAGTGATGTTCTCGTTCATCTTTGTCACGCATGCCGATCTGGGGGCGTCGCTGGTGCGGACCGCCCAGTTCATCATGCAGGAGGATTTCAAGGAACGGTGCGAGGTCTTCTCGATAGATTACTCGATGCTCGCCGATATGAACCGCATCAAGGAGATGCTGGAAAAGGCGGTCGACCGGTATCTCGGCATGAAGCACAAGGTCATCATCTTCGTCGATATCTTCGGCGGCAGTCCGTCGAATGTCGCTTTCACCTTCGTCAAGCGCGAAGGTGTAGATGTCATCACCGGCGTTAATCTGCCGATGGTCATTTATGCCTTTGAACACCGCGACCACGAAATGACGACCGCCCAGATGACCGCCGGGGTGGTGCAGGCGGGCGAGGACAATCTCATCAGCGCAAAGAAACTGCTTGAAAAGGAGAACAGGTGAACACGATGGCTGAAAGAACGGTGACGATACGCAACAAACTGGGACTCCATGCCCGCGCCGCCTCCATGTTCGTCAAGGAGGCCGAGCGCTACGCCTGCGAGGTCGAGATGGAAAAGAGCGGCGTCCGCGTGAACGCCAAGAGCATCATGGGGATACTCATGCTCGCGGCCCCTTTCGGCAGCACGCTGAAACTCATCGCGAAAGGGCCGAACGACGAGGAGTGCGTCACGGCGCTCGCCCGGCTGGTCGAGGTGGGCTTCGAGGAGGAGGCGTGACCGCCGAACGGAACATGACCCGCCTGTCGGGCGAAAAGATCGTCGAAGGGATCGGCCTGGGCAAGATATTCTTCATCGACAAGGATTTCGCCCTCATCCCGCACCTGACGCTGCGCGGCGGCCAGAAGGCGCGCGAAAAGGAGCGGCGGCGTTTCATGAGCGCGGTCAAGAAATGCGAAAAGGAACTCGTTGCCATCATGGAGGAGCGCGAACTGCCCAAGGAGGCGCTTTCGATACTTGAGGCGCACCGGATGATGCTGGTCGACCCGACGCTGACCGGCGGCATCGGCGACGCCATCATCGAAAAGGGGATAAACGCCGAATGGGCCGTCCTGTCGGTCTTTGAGGAGATGGCCGAGCGGCTCGCGGGAAGCGGTGCCGACTATTATCTCAAGGCGAAGGCGGCCGACCTCGAGGTCATCAAGGACAAACTGCTCATATCGCTACTCGGAGGCGCGGGTCATGCCAGCTACATCAAGGACCTGCCCGAGGAGGACTTTATCCTCTGCGCCCACAGCCTGACGCTCTCCGATCTCAGTTCGCTCGCGAAGAACAAGCACATCCGCGGCATCGCGCTCGAGGTGCCGGGCGGCGTCAGCCATCTGACCATCGTTCTGCGCTCCATCGGCCTGCCGGCGGTGCTGGGGCTCGACGGGCTGTTGACCGAGGTCCCCGGCTGTGAGGAGATCGTTGTGGACGGTCTTTCGGGGGAGGCGGTGGTCTGTCCCACCATGACGCAGAAGATAGCCTACATTCAGAAAAAGAAGGTTTACGACGAATACTTCGAACGATTCCTGACCGATGTCGGCGATCCGGCCATTTCGCAGGACGGCGCCCGGATGCACATCGGGGCGAACATCGAGGGCGAGGAGGAGGTTGAACTCTCGAAGCGCTACGGCGCCGAATTCATAGGGCTCTTCCGCACCGAACTGATGTTCCTTGAAAAGGAGGAGGTGCCGACCGAGGAGGATCACTACGCCATCTACTACGAGATGCTCCACCGTGCCCATCCGATGGAAGTGACCATCCGCGTCTTCGACTTCGGCGGCGACAAGGAGGGGCGCATCCACGCGACCGGCGCCATGGGCCTGCGCGGCATCCGCTTCTGTTTCCTCTATCCCGATGTGTTCCTGCCGCAGGTGCGGGGTCTCATCCGCGCCGCGTCGATGGGGAACCTGAGCATCCTTCTTCCCTTCGTCTCGGCGGTCGACGAGATACGCGAATTCAAGGCGATCCTCAAGGAGCAGGCGAAGGATCTCAAGCTGGAAAAGAATCTCAAACACATCAAAGTAGGCGCGATGATAGAGCTGCCGGCGGCCCTCTTCATCGCCGAGATGCTCGCCCGCGAGGTCGATTTCTTCAGCATCGGCACTAATGACCTCGTTCAGTACCTCATGGCGGTCGAACGGCAGGACAAGGCGCTCTCGCAGTATTTCTCACACTTCCATCCGGCGGTCCTGCGGGCGCTCTACAACCTGTCGCACATCGCGAAGAAATACAAAATCGGTCTGTCGGTCTGCGGCGAGATGGGGGGTGATCCCTATTTCACCCTTCTGTTCATGGGGATGGGGATAAACTCGCTGTCGATGTCGCCCATCGCGATACCGATAGTCAAAAAGATCGTCCGGTCGGGCTATCTGGAAGAGGGGAAGGCGCTCCTCAACCGGATGCTCATGACCACCAGCGAAATGGAATTGCGCGAGATACTCGAACGCGAAATGGAAGAAAGGTATCCCAATATTTTCCGTAAGGCGTGGATAGACAACATCAGAAAAAATGGAGACTAACGATGGCACTCACGAAACTCGACACCCTGCTTGAGATGGCTCGCGGCAAGAAGACCTCGCGTTTGGTCGTTGCGGCGGCCGAGGACGAACCGGTACTTGAGGCGGTCCGCGATGCGATGAAGGAAAAGATCATCGTTCCCATCCTCGTGGGCGATGCGGCGAAGATCAAGGAGATCGCGGCGAAGGTCAAGATGCCGCTGGACGGCGTCGAGATCGTCGACGAGAAGAGCCCGGCGAAGTCCAGCCGCATCGCCGTTCAGCTCATCCGCGAAGGGAAGGGCGACATCATGATGAAGGGACTGGTCGGCACAGCCGACCTGCTACGCGCGGTGCTCGACAAAGAGAACGGCCTGCGCAAAGGCGACACCATCAGCCATGTGGCGCTGTCGGAAGTGAAGGGCTATCACAAGCTCCTCGCGGTCACCGATGCCGCGCTCACCCCGGCCCCGACCTTCGACCAGAAGGTGGCGATGATCAACAACGCCGCCGAGGTCTTCCACAAACTCGGCATCAAGGAGCCGAAGGTCGCGGTCCTCTGCGCCGCCGAGACGGTCAGCGAGAAGATCGAATCGTCGGTCCATGCCGCGATGCTTGCGATGATGAACCGGCGCGGCCAGATAAAGGGCTGCATCGTCGACGGCCCGCTCGCTCTGGACAACGCCGTTTCGAAAGAGGCGTGCGAACATAAAAAGATAAAGAGCGATGTGGGCGGTGACGCCGACATCCTCCTCTGCCCCGATATCGAGGCGGCGAACATCCTCTACAAGTCGCTCAACTTCCTCGCCGGCGCGACCACCGCAGCGGTTCTCATGGGCGCGAAGGTGCCGATAGTGCTCACCTCGCGCGCCGACACAGACCGCAGCAAACTCTTCTCGATCGCCCTTGCGGCCAGCATGGAACTTTAACCGAAAGGAAGGAGAAACAGGATGCGCATCCTAGCGATCAACCCCGGTTCGACCTCGACCAAGATCGCGGTCTTCGAGGAGAACAAGGATATCTTCACCAAGAATATCAAGCACACCGTCGAAGAACTGGCCCCGTACAAAAAGATCATCGACCAGTACGATTTCCGGCGCGATGTCATCGTGAAGGAGCTTGAGGCGGCGAAGATCGCGCTGTCGAGCATCACGGCGGTGGTCGGTCGCGGCGGACTGGTCAAGCCGATACCGGGCGGCGTCTACCGCGTCAACGATGCCCTCATCGCCGACCTTAAGGCGGAGCGGATGGGGGAACATGCGTCGAATCTCGGTGGCCTCATCGCCCGCGAGATAGCCCGCAAGATCGGCGACAAGGTCGATGCCTTCATCGTCGATCCGGTGGTGGTCGACGAGATGGAGGATATCGCCCGCATCAGCGGCATCCCCGAACTGCCGCGCGTCAGCATCTTCCACGCCCTCAACCAGAAGGCGGTCGCCCGGCGCTATGCCCGTGAACAAGGGAAGAAGTACGAGGAAATCAACCTCATCGTCGTCCACATGGGCGGCGGCATATCGGTCGGCTGTCATAAAAAAGGACGCGTGATCGATGTCAACAACGCGCTCGACGGCGACGGTCCCTTCTCGCCCGAACGGAGCGGCGGCGTGCCGGTCGGCCAGATGGTGAAGCTGTGCTTCTCGGGCAAGT